>JAHEBB010000502.1 GCA_024642575.1 Trueperaceae bacterium
AAAGGCTTTGTGGGTACTTACGGACTGACCTATAGTTTTGGTGATGAGCAAGATTTTATTTTGAGACGTACGCAGTATCAAGGTCATGAGCTCTATCTTTACCCACTTGTAACACCGCCCATTGAGATTCGTGCGCTGTTTTTAAATACCCTTGCGAGTGCCAATGCGCTGCTCGAGCGACCAAGGCGCTACAACAGTGGGCTAACCAATTGCACCAGTACCCTTAGAAAACATGCCAATCAGGTAAGGCCAGGCAGCTTTCCGCCCTTTATGTGGGCAGATGTTTTACCCGGACGTTCTGATCAAGTTCTTTATCAAAAAGGTTGGATAGACACGCAGCTTCCTTTTGAGGTCTTGCGAGAAACCTACGCTATTAAAGACAAAGCAAACCGTTTTGCTGCTGACCCTGAGTTTTCAAGGCAGATTCGGCAGGTCTAAGGGTTTTCACCAAGAAGGATAGGACTAAATCCCTTTAAAGACAATAACCATATGAGGCTCGAGCTTTAAGATCTCGCCGGCTTTAAAGGTTTTACCCTTAAATTTGTCGTCTGGGTCAGCGCTAAATTCCCAGAGCCATTCCTTGCAATCCGCTGGTTTGGGCAGGACAAAGGTTTTGGCGCTATTTTTATTAAACAGCAGCAAAAAGGTATCATCGCCTATAATTTCGCCGTGAATATCGGTTTCATAAAAGGCAGCCCCGCATAAAAGCATGCCCAGGCTATTTAAGTTTGGGTTTGCCCAATCATCTTGGGCCATTTCATGCCCTAAAGGATGCCACCAGCTCACATCCTTACAAATATTTTTTCCTAGACTGCCTGTTAAAAAACTGCGTCTGCGAAAAATAGGATGGTCTTTGCGAAAGGCAAGAAGTTTTTTGCTAAAAGTTAAAAGTGCTGTTTGCTCAGTGCTAAACTCCCAGTTGTACCAATTAAGCGCGGTGTCTTGAGCATAAGCATTATTATTTCCTCTTTGACTGCGCCCAAATTCATCACCCCCTGAGAGCATAGGCACACCCTGCGATAAAAATAAGGTGGTCAAAAAACTGCGTTTTTGGGTTTCGCGTTTTCTGCGGATGGCTGCTTTCGCGGTTTCGCCCTCGACACCAAAATTCATACTTTGATTATGGTTATCACCGTCACGGTTATTTTCGCCATTGGCAAAATTATGTTTTTGCTCATAGCTCACCAAATCATTGAGGGTAAAGCCATCATGTGCCGTAATAAAATTAATCGAGGCAAAAGGTTTGCGGCTCTGGTAAGCGTACATATCGCTACTGCCAGATAAGCGAGTCGCAAAATCGCCAATTTTGCCTGGATAACCCTTCCAGAAACCGCGCACATTATCGCGGTAATACCCATTCCACTCGGCCCAGTGCCAGGGGAAATTACCTACTTGATAGCCCCCCTGACCAACATCCCAGGGTTCAGCAATTAGCTTGACTCTGGAAAGAATTGGGTCTTGCTGAACGATCTTAAAAAAGGCCGAGAGCATATTGACGTCATAAAATTCCCTTGCCAGTGCCGAGGCCAGGTCAAAGCGAAATCCATCTACATGCATTTCTTCAACCCAGTAGCGCAAACTATCCATGATGAGTTGCAAAACATAAGGGTTACCTGGGTCAAGTGTGTTGCCTGTGCCCGTGTAATCCATGTAAAAACGACTATCTGCTGGATTCAGTTTGTAATAGGAGCGGTTATCAATGCCCTTAAAGGAAAGGGTTGGCCCCAGATGATTGCCTTCACCTGTATGGTTATAAACCACATCAACAATGACTTCTAGACCTGCTTTATGAAGCTGCTTGACCATTTCTTTAAATTCGATAGTGGCATTTTGCGGCCCGGAAGCTGCGTAACTTGGCTCAGGGGCAAAATAAGAAAGGGTGTTGTAACCCCAGTAGTTGGTTAGTTTACGGCTTACCAAATGTAAATCATTGACCTTGGCATGAACGGGTAAAAGCTGAACCGCTGTAATGCCTAAAGAAGTTAAATGCTCAATGATAGGTTTTGAAGCCAAGCCCAAATAGCTGCCTCGCAATTCGGGTGCTACCTCAGGATGATTCTTACTAATGCCCTTAACATGGGTTTCGTAAATAACCGTATCTCGCCACGGAATATCGAGTAAACTATCGCCTTCCCAATCAAAGTCATTACTGGTGACAGTACCTAAAGGGGCAAACTGACTGTTATCAGTAATGCTGGCAACGCGGTCATCGGTGCCATCTATCAGGCTATAGCCAAAGAGATCCGTACTCCAGGTTAAGGGGCGACCAATGGTTTTAGCGTAAGGGTCAAGCAAGATTTTTTTGGGGTTAAAGCGGTGACCATTGACAGGGTCATAAGAGCCATAAACACGGTAAGCATAAAGTTGCCCGGGTTTTAGTCCTTTGATATAACCATGCCAGACAGGACCTGTTTTATCAGGAAGCTCGAGCGTGAACTGGGCTTTTGTACTATCTACTTTATCAAAGAGCAGCAATTCTATTTTTTCGGCATTTTGTGAGTAAATTGCAAAGTTGACGCCCTTACCATCAAAATGACTACCCAAAGGATAGGGCAGACCCGGCCAGATTTCTATGCTGTGGCGAACTTGTGGGCTGGGTTTAGGCTCGAGCGTTGATTGCATCGGAGTTAGTCTATCCTATTTTGAATAAAGCCTTTTCCAAAAGCTTTACAATTGTCTGAAAATCCCATCAGAAACAAATTTTATTACTAAGCTCTCACCACCCAGGATTCATTTTATCTTTGATAGGATAAGCCAAGTAAAGAAAAGGACTGCGTTATGATTATAGCTGAGGCAAATTTACGGCAGGTTGTAAGTCAAATGTTGGTGCGGGCAGGTAGCTCTGCTTATGAAGCTGAAGTGGTAACTGACCACTTGGTGCGGGCAAACTTAACCGGGCATGATAGTCATGGGGTGGGCATGCTGCCGACTTATATGCGTAATTTAAATCGGGGCATTTTAAAGCCTAACCAGCACCCTGAGCTCGCAAAAGACAGTGGCAGCATCATGATGTATGACGGTTTAGAAGGTTACGGACAAGTTCAAGCTAAAGAGGCGATGCAGGGAGCTATTGCTAGGGCAAAAGAAACCAGTCTGGTACTTATGACTCTAAGAAATTCGCATCATATTGGGCGAATAGGGACGTACGGCGAGCAGGCAATTGCGGCAGGACTTATCTCGATTCATTTTGTCAATGTGGTTGATCACGGACCAACCGTTGCGCCTTATGGTGGCACGAAGGCACGGTTTGTGACCAACCCGGTTTGTGTGGCCATTCCTGGAACGGCTAAGACAGGGGCCATTGTGCTTGATATGGCAACTAGCAAGATTGCCTTAGGCAAGGCTCGAGTCGCCAAAAATAAAGGTGTACCTGTTCCGGACGGTTCCGTCATAGACGCTGAAGGCTACCCAACCAATAACCCCAATGTTTTGTTTGAGGAGCCGCAAGGTTCGCTTTTGCCTTTTGGGGATTATAAAGGTACTGGGCTTGCCTTAGTCTGCGAGATTTTGGCGGGTGCTCTCTCGGGTGGAGGAACCATTCAACCCGGTAATAAACGCCGTGGTGGCACTACTAATAACATGTTTACTGTGCTTCTTAAACCTGATGCTCTGGTCGATCACAGCTACTTAAGCCATGAAATTGATGAGCTTGTTCGTTATGTAAAAGATACGCCGCCACAAGCCGAAACTGGCCCCGTAAAAATTGCCGGTGAGCCTGAAAAAGCCGCCATTGCTGAGCGTAGCCAAGAAGGCATTCCGCTCGAGCAAAGTACCTGGGAGCAGATTGTAGAAGCGGCCGAAAGTATTGGCTTTTCTCAAGCCGAAATCAATCACGTTTTAGCCAGCTAAGCATGGACGCTATTCGTCTAGGCCCAGCAGTTTTATCATTTGAGCGCTTTGTGGCATTTGC
>JAHEBB010000503.1 GCA_024642575.1 Trueperaceae bacterium
ATAATGATGGAGGATGTGCCAATAACTTTGTTTGAAAGATCAACATCGCCAGAGGTACAAATAACCGCATTGGCAGGAACGGTGGCTGGTACAAAGCTGTGAGTGCATAATAGGGGGTTGGCCATATATTCGCCGAGAGTATGACTATTAAAACTAGCTTCATCTCGAACCTTATGATAGTCAGGTGTCGCCAGGATCACAGGGTCCACCAGATTAGCAGGTTTAGAACTGCTACAAGGATCGACCCAACTGGGTTTAACAGAACAGGTATAGCTAGCTAAGCCCTTTGCGGCTGAGAGGGGATAAGCACTGCTCAACGAAGTCGTGGCTGTACATAAACCCGTTAGCGCGTCCCGACTGGTACAGGTTTGAAAATCTACCTCTAACTTATAGCCAGCATCGCCATGAATCTGACCCTCGATAATGGGAGCAATACATCCACTATTGGTAACAACGCCTTTGGCAACAAGGCCTGCATAATAAACGGGATCTACAGATCCCGCACCTGCTGAAACATCGAGAAGCATTTCTGCTGTGTGCTTCGCACCACTCAGGGTAGTTCCTGTGGCTTTTATTAAAACTCTTGCTGGGTTACTAGGATCAAGCTGATAATCACTAAGGAAAAATTGGTAGGAGCCCTCAGGATTGGTCACTGTTAAGGGTTGACTGACAAAATAAGAAGAAGAAGGAAAACTTCCATTGGCCTTATAATATTTGGCTAATACTAGCTTAGCAGCCTCTAAGCCCGCTTCTGCATGATTTTTAGCCAGTGCTTTACCATAGATGTTCTCAGCAGTTTTGAGGTTTTGTTGGGTAATAAACATGGCGCCAAAGGCCAGGAGGCCAAGTACCACCATCATAAGTAGGGCAACGACTAATGCAAAACCATTAGGGTTAGAGGTTCTCACGACCAAAGGTTCCTTTCAAGGTCCTTGAGCTTGCCAAATGGGACCACTAATCCCTTGGCTTTGTTGGTTTACAAAAGGAACGGTTATGGTTTGTTTAGCCTGATCGTTCAACCAGAGCTCAAGCTGAATCCCTATGGGGGGATTATCTGAAGACAAACCCGTATTAGCTATTTTGGGAATAAAATAGGCTTTAAACTTGTGGACTCCTTCTATAAGTGTGGCTGCTATTTCCTGATTGAGTTGGCGTAGTAATTGCTGGTTATTTACAGTAAAGGTCACCAGCATTTCCTGGCTACCCCCATTACCATAGCGATCTTCAAAATACCGCAGGCTAACCTGATCTGACTCGCTAATGCTTGAACCAGGAATAATGGTCACAGTAGCACCGCTAAAACTATTGGTTTCAAATTGACTAAACCCAGTACCTCGGTAACCTGCCAACCCTAAATCATAGGTCAGCATTTGTGCGGCAGCTTCGCTGCGCTCTAAGCTTGAGGACACTTCGATATTTTTTCGATAGGCTTTACCTGAGCTGACAAATAATGTGCTCAAAGCCCCTAAAAGGGTAAGGAGCATGGCGCCAGCAGTTAAAAGCTCAACAAGAGAAAACCCAGCGTGACGGTGCTTCATTGGTTGTCCTCTTGGGAAACCAGGGTTTTGAGTTCTGCTTGAGTATCCCGAGGTCCATCTATGATGACTTTGAGTTGAAAGGCTAAAGGTTGGCTAAGTCCTGTAGCACAATTAATACTGTTTGATACTAGTTGGCAGGGGAGAATACTCACGGTACAAAGGTAGCCTGTTTCAAAGCTTGTTAGACAAGAGGGTGTGCTACTCATGTTCGTTAAAGCGTTTTTTTGTAAAGCAAGTTCTGTCTGGGCGTAACTTAAAACCTTTTGCTGGGCTCTAACTTTGTTGCTATAGCCTAAAGCACTAGCTTGCAAGCTAACCACTGCGAAAATCCCCACCACCATGATGACCGCAGCAATCAGAATTTCAATGATGCCTAAACCCTCCTGACGCCTCATGGAATACTTACCTTGCCCGTTGCAGAAATGTTTAGTATCAGGCTTGATCGCTCATCGGTAACGGTAAGGCTTCCACTGCCACTCCCGCCATTACAGCCGCGTATTTGACCATTGGGTAGCCATAAGAGGCCATTGCCCTCTAAAGTTGTTTTAACACTAAGTTTGCGGTAATCAGTCAGGGGCTTTTTGCTAAGCTCGGTGGTATCAAGCGAGCTACAGCTGACCGCTCCGCCACTGTTTAACCGCGTGACCATAGCCTGGTCTGTGGCGTCCCAAACAACAGCTACGGCTTCATCATGTTTGATCGCTTGAAACCGTGCTTGTTGCAACAGGGCATTAACATCGTTGGCATACAAACGACTGCTCGGTGCTCTGAACACACCCAAAGTGACACTAAGAATGATACCTAAGGCCGCAATAACAACCAAAATTTCTAAGAGGCTGAAACCTTGTTGAGTGGTTTTTGAACCTAAAGAATGAACGAGAGCTACTTTTTGGCTAGATGTATTCACTTCGATCCATTCACTTATCAAGAAAAATCAGTAAGTAACACAAATATTGATTTTTAGTGTAGCTAGTTTAGGCTGACAAAATCCTTACAAAACGCATTGTGATGCTCAGACTTTCCCGATTTAAATGCTGTCACTTAGTAAAATTCTAGCGGGAGCCAGTCTTAGCAAGATTATTGCCCTGGCAGAAAAAATACTCTATTCTTGGATCATGACGATTGAACTTACCAATGAGCAAGAACAGATTGTAAAAGGCATGATTGCGACGGGTCGCTATCAAGATGACTCGGATGTAGTAGAACGTGCCTTAAAGCTAATACAGGAATATGAAAGCAAGCTCTCTGTCTTACGCGCTGAAATCCACAAAGGAGAAGACAGCGGTGACTATATTCTGCATGATATGGAGGATACCATCAGGCGGGCGCGAGAGCGTCATAGTCAGCAGCACTAATAATGGCTCGTGTTATTAAGCGTCCGGCAGCAGATGTTGACTTGCTGCTTATCTGGGATTTTATAGCCCGTGACAATCTCGAAGCCGCAGATAATTACCTGCGTTTCTTGGAAACCAAGTTTCAATTGATAGCAACGCAGCCTCAGAGTGGTAGAGTTCGAGATGAACTGAAACCCAACCTTCGGAGCTTTCCCATCGGAAATTATGTGGTGTTTTACTACCCGCTTGAGGATGGTATTGCGATTGAGCGAGTCTTGCAGGGTAGTCAAGATATTGCGGCGCAATTCAACGATGCCTAATTACCTAAGTAAATGGGTCAAAACTGCTGAACCACTCTGAGCAAGTCTGTTTCAGATATAATGAAAAACCGAGGTCAGTCTCCCTCGCCTGACCTCGGTTTTATAGCAAATCTGAAACAGTTCCTATACAATCTGTTTCATGACACTTGAGGACATTTCTTTATTTGGGCCTTTTCGATACAAAAGGATGAAAACTCTTATAAGCATTTGTTGTTTTTCCGATTGGATTGGGCTTTAATCCTAAAATCGCTTGTGCCAAATTTCAAGAGCTACAGAAGGCTTAAATTAGGGCGTGAAAATCCTTAGAAAAGCTCTGAGATAGTAATTGATGTTAATTCTATCCCCTCACTTAATTGGATTTCAAAAGAAACGGCCGTTTTTTTGCCTAGCTGAGTCATTCAGAAAGGTTAGACCTGTCTGTCACTGGAAGTCTCAAACAATTCAAAAACAAGCTTTCTTTTTCAACTGAGGCCCCATCAGCAATGGCTCCTCAAAAAGGTGGCCGACAAAAACTAGGTTCTATACCTAAACTTTTAAGCTCCTTATAAGAGTTTTTTGACTTTTGTTCCAGAAAGGCCTGAATTCTGGAGCAGTCCTAGCAAAATCAAGCCTACGCTTCTCAGCTTTAATAAAGTCTGTTGAGACAATTACAAAAGGATAATGATCAAAAATGGTTTCATCTAAACTACATTCCCGCTCTAAACGTGACGCAGTC
>JAHEBB010000504.1 GCA_024642575.1 Trueperaceae bacterium
GCTTGTCGAGCAGCTTGATTTTTTAGGCATTAGTTTTTACCCTTATGGAAGTGAGTTTGGCGTTTACTCGGGTGCGCCAGCATTGCCAGAGCCACCTGCTCAGTGGACAGAACCTCTGGCGTGGTTGCGTAACTACAGCAACAAACCCATCGCCATTGTCGAAACGGGGTACACCACCAAAAACCGTGAGGTGGCTAAGGTGCATTTTAAAGGAAACGAAGCCTTGCAAGAAGCCTTTTTAAAAGACCTGATTGCTTTTGCCAACCAAGACAGCTATTTATTTGTGGTCTGGTTTGTGCCGGTAGATTACGAAAAACTCTTGGCAAAATTGCCCAAAGGCGACAACGCCACTGCCGCTGAAATTTGGGTTAATTCTGGCCTTTTAGACAGTGACTTAAAGCCAAAACCTGCCTGGGAAATCTGGCAAGCCTTAGTCGATTAGGAGCTTAGGTGTGAAACTTATTCTCGCTTACTTCTTGTGTTTTACGCTATTTGCCTATGCCCAAAGCACGCCCCTTAAAGGTGAGCGCCAGTTATCGCTTGAAATCACCAATGCCAGTGATGATGATTATGGCTACGCCTTTAGCCTGGCTAAATCTACCGGCATGCAACTTACGACGCTGGCGCTGATGTGGGATGACCTCGAGCCCAGCCCTGGTAACTACGAGGTGGAAACCAACTGGCTACAAATCGCCAATGACTTTTTTCCGGAGCAAAACCTGTCGATTACGCTGGTGATTAACCCCATTGACACCAACACCTTGCGATTGCCCCAAGACCTGAAAGACAAGGCTTTTGATGACCCAGAAGTGATGGCACGCTATAAGGCCCTGATTGATTATGTGTTTAGCCAGATTCCTGATCTGACGCTCTCGAGTTTTTCGGTAGGCAATGAGATTGACGGCTACTTAGGCACGGATAAAGAAAAGTGGCGGCAGTACACACACTTTTTCGAGGACGTTGCCGCTTATATTAAATCCAAACGTGAAGGGCTAATTGTAGGAAGCAAGCTGGGCTTTGGAGGCTTAACTAGCAGTGCCTATGACCTTAGTCAGGAGCTTATAAAATCCAGTGACGCAGTGATGTTGACGTACTACCCGCTCGAGGCAGATTTTACTGTGAAAGACCCTACCGTCGTGCATGAAGATTTTGCAAAGCTGGCGAAACTCTTTCCATATAAACCTATTTATGTCCTCGAGTCGGGATACCCGAGCAGTGAGATTCTGGGAAGCTCAGAAGAAATGCAAGCAAAATTTGTCCATGAAATTTTTAGCGCCTGGGATGAGCAGGCTGCGCACATTACGGTGCTGGATTTTTTGTGGTTGCATGATTTACCCCCAGCAGTGGTTGATGAGTTAGCGGGATACTATGGGCTTAATAATAAAAAATTTAAAGCCTACCTGGGTACACTTGGCTTGCGCACCTTTGATGCTCAAGACAAGAAAGCTTTTCAAACCTTGCTGCAAGAAGCTAAGGCTCGAGGCTGGTAATGAAGTATTTTCTGATTTATGGGTTGTTTATTCTTTTAATGATTGGTGTCGCCCAAGAGGGTGATTGGGCTCAATGGAAAAAACATGTTGACCCTGTTTACGAATCGCCCGATTCTGGTTTTGCAGCCAGCGACCCTTCGGTTCTTTTTGAAGATGGACGGTATTTGCTTTATTACACCGATGTAGATAACCGCGCAGGTGCAACCATCATTTCGCTGGCAACTTCACAAGATGGGCTCGAGTGGTCGTATCAAAAACGTCTTTTGGAACTTGATAAGACCAAGTGGGATGCAGCTCATGAATCGGCGGCTATCTGGAAAGAAAATGGAAAGCCTTACCATCTTTTTTATATTGGCTACCAACCGAAAGAATATCCGCCACAGGGTTTCTATTCTGCTGATTTAGGTCTGGCTGTATCGGAAAATGCGGCAGGTGATTTCGGGGTTTTGCCTGAACCTATCTTAGAACGCTCGAGGGGCTGGTATGACAGTGACATGATTGCCAGCCCTGACATTATTAAAGTAAGGCAGATCTATTACATGATTTATACGGGTCACTGCTATGAAAATTGTGTAGAACCAGCAGGTGTTAGATTGCTGGGTGCAACTTCAACAGACCTGATTCATTGGACAAAACATGATGCACCTGTGCTCGAGGCTGACCCAGATATTCCCTGGATGGCGGGTTATGTAGCAGAACCTGCCTTGCTAGAAGTCAAAGGCAAATTTTATTTATTCTTTACAGCCTTTGCCGATTGGGAAAACACACCGCCGTTAATTGGTCTAGCCCAAAGTGAAACCCCTTTTGGTCCCTGGGATATAAACCCAGAACCTATTGTGGTTGCCACCGAAGATTGGGAGAATGCTTGGGTGGGTGCGCCGTATGTACTGCTTCAGGGGGACACTGTAGAGATGTGGTATATGGGTGTCAGTAAAGAGGGTGTTTATCAGATTGGTTATGCTAGTAGCATTTTGCCTTTGCACACAAAATGAAAGACGAGAATTTGGCTCTTAGCTTTTCCTGTCCGCTCAGTCATGGCTTTGGGTATTTTTAATAGTGCTCAGTAAGTCTTTTAGAAATAGCTGAAGCATTTCAGGCGTTGAAAAATAGAGTCTTTCCTGAGACCGGGCATCAGTGACGGAAGCCCGCCAGATAAAACCTTCCTGTGAAGGCTCGAGCCACAATCGCAAAATATAGATATCTGCTATCACTCTGGTCACCTACAACACAATAAGCAAAGGTAGCGTGTGCTTGCAAGCTACCTTTGTAATTATCATTCGGGGATAGTAAAAACCTGAATCATCCCGTGGGTAAAATGCTCGGCACCGTCGCCGCCTTCAGAAAGGTCAGGTAAAAAACAGCTAACGACATAATCTCCGGGTGATAAGTTGACGGTCATATAACTATTTCGCTGAGGGGAAAGCATGCCTATATACGCACCGCCTTCATCTTCAAAAGGGGGTTCGCCTTCCTGACTTGCCATAAAGGTTTTAACATCTTCCAGGGTTTTACCTTCTTTAAGCTTAAAGATGACCCCGTGATGAGGTTGCGTACCCTGATTGACAATATGCCAGGTCTGCTCACCCGCTTTAATGTCAGATGGGAGTGCAAAGGCAAAATCTACTAGTTGAATCGTCTGGTCAGCTTGCGGCTCTTCGGCTGGGCTTGAATTGGCAACTACCTCTAGGGCTTTATAGCTGTAGATTGATGGACCTTCTACATCCTCATTAGAAGAAAAAACGTAACTTCCTTCTACTAGGGTTACCCCTACCGTGCTTTGTGTCTGACCGCCATTGGGGCCATTTTCAAAAACGATATCGGCAAACTTTAGTGCTTCAGTCATAGCAGCAGCAGGATCACCCCCATTAAAGGCTGCGTCAACGGCTTCGTTAAGGGGTATAAACGCTTCAAGTGTTATTCCCTCTTTTAGCTGAAAAAGGATGACTGAATAGCCACTTTCGCCATCCGTTTGCATGGTAAAGGTATGAAAGCCTGCTTCCAACTGCTCGGGGCCATCCAGACTTGTGGGTGTAACCTGATATATCGCTTCCTGTGCCAAACTACTCTGGCTGACAAAAAGTATCAGCATGAGCCCTAAGCCAATCATCCTGTTTCTAAACATCTTCGCCTCTTTCTGTCTTTACTTACTAAGACAAATACAAGCTAGCAATGTATAGATGACACTAGGATGACAGCTCGAGCCAGAACTGTTGCAACCACATTTGTCTAAGTAGTTCTACCGCTTCTTGTTCGGCTAGCCAGGACGGAGGCTTAAAATGGTAAACCTTTGCTAATAGCGTAAATCCATCCGTACCTACCAGATCAGCCAGAGCTTTAGCTTCTTCTTTTTCTTTAGGTGATCGAAAACTTTCAAAGCGTTTACTATAGCGTTCATACCAGTCTTCAGGTACCCA
>JAHEBB010000505.1 GCA_024642575.1 Trueperaceae bacterium
CTTTATCGCTTCTGGTCTTATCGCAGGTGATTTTGTCCTTGCAGCTTCCCTTTACGCTGGTTCCTCTTGTGCGCTTCAGCGCTGATAAACGCCTTATGGGTGCTTTGGTCAATAGACCCGCCATGAACTACCTTGCCTGGCTGATCGCAGGATTTATTATTTTGCTTAATATTAGCTTACTTATTCAGCTTATTATCCCTTAAGCAGTTTACTATCAAAACCCTAAAGCTGTTCATTCTTGGGTAAACTGCTAGATTCTGGCTCTGCATCACGTTTTAGCCTACGTCCTAACTCCGAACGAACCTCAGCCCATAGTCCTATAGAAGAGTCTGCCAGTGCAATCGCCTCGAGCGCTGGCAGTAAATCTCCTTGACTTGGGTAAATAAGATAACGCGTTTCCCAGTTTGGGTGAAATTTGCTTTTAAAGAGGTAAAGGCCCTGAAAGTTATAAAACTGATTAAAGCGCTGATAAATCAGATTTAAGAGCTTTTCTGCTCTTGAAGCGTCATCTTGTTCAGCAAGACCTGCCAAAGCTACCAGACCTAAGTTAAAGCTATCAAACCCTTCTTGTTGGGCATAAAGCAAAAGCTGAATAAAGAGATAAAACATTGTGTCATTGGGTGCGGTTTCGTCATACCGCATTAGATCTAGTGTAAGTTCATTTTTTTGGTATTCAGAAATTAGATTACTAAAGGCAACGATTCTCCCCGTACTATCTTCTACGCTCATGATAGGGCATCCCTCAATATAGTCATGACTATAGGCTCCTAATGAAAAACTTTTTTCTGAACCATGTTTAACCTTTAACCAATTATCTGAAATCAGCTTTAGGGTGATTAAAAGTTCTTCTGTTTGGGGTGGGGGATAGAGTTTTGTTTGATACCCTGCTTTGCTAAATTTATTGATTGTGCTCCGCAAATTTTTTCCTTGCGCACCTTGAAGGCTAAAACTTTTTAAATCAACAACAGCCTCTTGACCGATCGGCAAAACTACAAAACCTGCGGCCTTATAGTTTTCTAAATAGTCAGGCAGCGTCTGATAGAAAACTGGCTTCCAGCCGTGGCTGAGGCAATGTTGCTTAAACCCTTGGATGGCTTTAGCAATAGCATCTTCATCCCCAATCGGGTCACCAAGTGCCAGCCCGACCCCAGCACTAGGTTTATAAGAGACAAAGGCGCTATCGCCTGCAAAATAAAACTGCTTATCGCCCAAAATCGTAAACCTGGCTAAGCCACTTTTTCCGTAGGTTTCAACAATGCGTTCAGCTTTTGCCAAAGCGTCTTGACCAGGCAGCGACCTTAAAATGACAGGTCGTAATAAGGCTATGAGTGCAATGGCAAAGCTCGAGCTGGCAATCAGGTAAACACTATCTAGGAACCAGCGAGCCAAACGCGTTTCAGGAAGGGGTTGAGGAATAAACAAAAACATTTTAAACGTTTCTATCAGCGAAGCAAAAACCCCGAACCGAGACCCAAATTGTCTATCAAGATAGAAAAAGCCCACAGCGCCATAAAGCAAGGTAAAGCCAAGAGCCAAAAGTAAAACCCTAAGCCCTTGCATAAGTGAGGGCAAATCTGGCTTTGCCACATACTGTTTACGCGTTACTAGGAGTAAAACCACAATGACTGAAGCGAAGATAGCTTCCTCATAATCAAGTCCCTTTACCAGATGGGTAATGATACTTAAAACCAGCGCCAAGAGCGTTACCCACCAAGCGGTACGTTTGAGCCGAATAAGACTCCTAGATAGCAGTAGCAGAGCAAACCCTGCCAGTGCCGTAGTAAAGCGGCTAAACTCTCTAAGTTCCAGCGAAAAAATATCTCGTATTAAGGTCAATCGTTCAGGCGCTGAGGGTGTAACAGCTGACCAAACATTAACCAAAGCAATAAGGACAACCAATACTACGGTAAGCGTAAGCAAAGGAGATTTGCCAAGATAAGTTTTCATTTCAAAGCTCACCTCTTGAACTATGAATCACACGTCGCGTTGCCAGAGCACCAACCAGCAACGGTAGCCAAAAGCTAAGACCTCGATAACTTAAAATAGCAAGGGTTACTTCTGCAACAGGTAAGCCCAGGCTTACCAAGGTAGCCCCCATAGCTCCTTCAACTACGCCTAAACCTTGCGGAGTAATTGCTATAGAGCTAAACAAAATACCAATGCCATATGCGGCAATCAGCATCCCTAAGCTCAAAACAACAAATCCTGGTAAAAAGGCTTTTAAACATGCGTATAAGACAGCAAGCTCGAGCGCATCCGTCCCCATGGTAAATAAGATACTTGGGATAAGTTCCCTTTGTTTTCCCCTAAGCGCTGCTACTGCATTACTTAACTCATTTACCCAGCCCTGAGCCGCTTCTAAATCCATCAGATTGCGCTTTAATAGAACCTTAGTGAGCGAATTTATGGGTTTAACCACTAAGGTAATGAGCCCTCGCAACCAGCTAGGTTTAAGCCCTGCCAAAATTAAAGATAGGAGTAGTGCCAGAGTCGTCACCAGCATGAGAGAGGCACTTAAGAGTTCATAAAGTTTTAGTTGGTGCTGTATAAACAAAATAAAAAGACCAAAGACCAAAATGATTGAAAACCAGATGAGGTTAAAGAGGGTGAATAAAAAATTTGCCAGGACTACCTTGCTGGTCTCGAGCCCACGCCTTTTGGCATCGTTAAGAAACACGACAGTTCCGCCCAAACCTGATGAAGGTGCTGAGAAATTTATAAACTGAGCACTGAGACTTAAGGGAAGCATATTGCTAAAGCTAATCTTCAGAATTAACAAGCGGTAAAGCGCCCAGTAGAGGGCCGCTGTGTCAATGAGTCCTAGCAATTGCAAGCAAATAGCAGCCAGAACCCAGGCAGGCTTGCCTTGCCGTAGAGCGCGGTCAAGTTCGGAAATATCCCCTAGATGTCTTAGGATAAAATAGCCTAGTACAACAAAAACTGCCAAGCTAAGTAAGGATCGCCAGCGCATCTAAATCTTCCTTAATCTTCTAGCCAAGGCAAGTCCTAAGCTGTAAGCAATAACATGGGCGAAATCTGCACTTAGAACGGCAGCATTATCATCTGGGTAAACCATACTAAACCCAAAAACAAAGATAAGACCTACAAATAACAATAAATTAAGCCAGCGCCAGTAACCTGAAAAAAGGGATAAAAAAACAGCAAAGCAGCCAAAATAGCCTGCTGAAGGGCCGACATCCCGATCAATCAGTAAAGCGTTTCGGTTCCACAAGACATCCGAAATGGGTAAAGCAATGAGAGCAGACATGATTAGCAGGGTAATGAGATGGATAGCCCAAAAACCAAAAAAGGCTTTCCAGGTTCCCAGCTTCCACTCGAGCCCACCAACCCCAATTGCCACAAGAATAAGCGCCTGAAAAAATCCTCTTGGGCTTTCTGTAATTAAAGCTGAAGAAATAAGGCGGTACCACTCAAACCTAGCTAGATCAGTTACAGCAAAGCCAAAGCGATCAAGCATGGATTCTTGAATGTCATGAAAAGGTATTTCAGCAGCAATCGAAACGCTACCAATAATAAGAAGCAAGAAAAGCGTGAAGGGAAATTTTCTCACCGTGTTTAATTATAAGCTAGCTTATAAGGCGTATCACCTAAATCGGACTGAAGACGCTCGAGCTCTTTACTAAGCTCAGTCACTGTTTCTGCGTATGCAGGGTCATGGTAAACATTGTTAAGTTCATAAGGGTCTTTGTCTAAATCAAAAAGTTCCCATTCAGGCTCGTAAGTTTCATCTATCGCCCCAGCTTGCCCCAGAGCATCGGAGTAGTAATAAATAAGCTTATAGCGGTGGGTTCTGATGCCATAGTGCGCATAAACATTGTGATGGGCTTTGTGCATCCAGTAGCGGTAATACATGCTTTCGCGCCAGTCATTAGGGGTTTGCT
>JAHEBB010000104.1 GCA_024642575.1 Trueperaceae bacterium
ACCAGCGCAGCCAGAAAGAGTGCCACAGGAAAGGGTAAAATCAAGTTTTGAAACCACTCAGGTAAGGTTGGAAATGCCGTAGCTCGTCGGCTTAAAGGTAAAGTCAAGAGAGCACTGGTATAAGCCCCTAAGGCCATAAAAGCAGCGTGACCAAGTGAAAAAATATCCGTCAGACCATTGACCAGATTTAAACTAACCGTTAGGGCGATATAAAGACCTAAAAACAAAAAGAGTTGCAACAAGTAGCCATTCCAGCTCGTTTCTGCCCAAAACAAAAGGGGAAGCATCCCCACCAAGATGACTAACCAACCCCATTTCTTCATGCGCGGCGTCCTTTGGTTTGACCTAATAAGCCCTGAGGTTTAACCAACAGAACAATAAAGAGGAGGCTAAAGACAAAAACATCACGGTAACCGCTAAAGCTGGGCGGTAAAAAACCTACAAAAAAGACTTCAGCCATACCCAAAATATAGCCCCCTAGAAATGCACCTGGAATCGAGCCAATACCACCAATGACTGCGGCGACAAAAGCTTTTAAACCCGGCAAGAAGCCAATAAGGGGGTCAACTTGACCATATTTCCAGCCCCACAAAACGCCTGCAACCCCTGCTAGAAACGAGCCAATAAAAAACGCTAAGGCAATGGGGCGAGAAGGGTTAATACCCATGAGCATTGAGGTGTCTAGATTTTCAGAAACAGCGCGCATAGCAATACCTGTACGGGTTCTGCGGGTAAACCAGGTCAGTAATACGGCTACCAGTAAGGTAATAAAAAAGGTTGCCATATCTGCGCCACGGATTTGCACCGAGCCAATTTGATAGAGTCTGGATAACGAGGCAACGGTCTCAAAGCGCCTTGGGCTCGAGGAAAAGAGCATCTGCATACCTACTTGTAAAATACTCGAGACTGCAAACGAGGTTATCAGCAAATTTACTTCAGGAGCGCCGCGTAAAGGACGATAAGCAATGCGCTCAAAGACCAATCCAAGTAATCCTGCCAGCAGGGCTAGCACCATGAAAAAGAGCAGAGGCGACTTACTGAGCCACAAAAACAAGGTTGCGCCAAACATGCCTGCAATCATCATCAGGTCCCCGTGGGCAAAGTTAATCAGGCGCAAAATGCCATACACCATGCTTAAACCTACTGCTACGAGAGCGTACAGACTACCTATCGCCAAACCATTAATCAGCTGCTGGGTTATATAGCCTGAACTCATGTCACTCCTAAATAGGCCTTGCCCACTTGCTCGAGCCCCTTTATATCGTTGGCAAGTCCATGTGTTTCAACTTCACCTGTTTTTAAAACATAAGCATAATCGGCAACCTGCAAGGCCAAACGCGCATTTTGCTCAACAACCAGAACCGAAAGCCCTGTTTGATGCACTTGCCGAATCGTACGAAATATCTCTTGGGAAATGATGGGGGCAAGTCCTAAAGACGGCTCATCCAAAAGTAATAATCTGGGTTTAGCGACCAAGGCTCTGGCTAGTGCCAACATCTGCTGCTCACCTCCAGAAAGGCTACCGGCTAATTGGTTATAGCGCTCTTTTAGACGCGGAAACAAAGTCAGTGCCTCTTCTATACGTGTAGGCAACTCGGTACTTGGTGCTAGAAAACCACCTAACTGCAAATTTTCCCTCACACTCAAACTGGCAAACATACCTCGGCCTTCAGGGGCGTGGGCAACCCCTAATCCTGTGATGCGGTAAGCAGGCAAACCTCTAGTCTCTTGACCCCAAAGTTGAATGCTGCCTGCACTTGGCTTTACCAAGCCTGAAATAGCCTTTAAGAGCGAACTTTTCCCTGCACCATTTGCCCCAAGAAGCACCGTTATCTGGCCTTCTTCAAGGCTTAAAGAAACCCCTTTTAAAGCACGGATACCCCCATAACGAACCTCGAGGTCTTTGACCTCCAAGACTTTCATAGCTCGCCTCTAAATAAGCTCGAGCGGCTTGTCATAGCTCGAGCTCCTTACCCAGATAAGCTTCTATTACCACAGGGTCGGCAATCACTTCTTGCGGTAAGCCTTCGGCGACAAGTTCACCATGATGCATCACTTGAATGCGGTCACATAATGACGTAAGAAAAGCGATATTATGATCAATCACCAAAAGGCTAAGCCCTTGCTCCCGCAACCGTTGCAAAAGTCGTGCTAAATCTTGCTGCTCCTCTTGCACCATCCCAGCAGCAGGTTCATCTAGCAGCAAAAGCTGAGGTTTGGTTGCCAAGGCTCTGGCAATTTCTAAGCGACGCTGTTTGCCATAAGGGAGTTTAGCAGCTAGCATGTGGCGATCATCGGCAATGCCCAAATCCTCGAGCAAATTTAATGCCGATTCTTGCAATTGGCGATTACCACGGCGAAACCGTCCTGTCATAAAAAAGGTATCCAAAAGGGTATAAGGACCTTGAATAAAGGAAGCCGCCATGACATTCTCGAGTACCGTCATTTCAGAAAAAAGTCTTAAATTTTGAAACGTTCTGGCTAGACCCAAACGCGTCACCTGATGAGACGGTAAACCATTTAAAGCTTGACCTAAAAACCGTATGCTCCCCTGACTTGCTTGATCTAAACCAGATAGCATATTAAGCACCGTGGTTTTGCCGGCACCATTTGGCCCCATAAGTCCCAAAATTTCCGTTTTGGCAAGCTTTACTTGATAAGCACTTACAGCCAAAAGACCACCGAAACGCTTACTGAGTGAACTCACTTCTAAAAAAGGTTCTGGACCAGACATCTGAGGGCTCCCACAGATAAGATAATTAGACAAAAGTAACATGCTGTAACCAAAGTGTCAATTATGGTTATTGCGCTTAACTGTTTTAATCTTTTTGGTGTTGACACATTACCAAAAGCACAGAATAATAGCGAATAAGCGCTAAACTCAGGATGTTTGTTATTGTGGATGAAACTGACCTAATCTTACTTAAACTGCTCCAGCAAAATGCTGATACAAAGCACAGTGAGCTGGCTAAGGCTATAGGTCTCTCAACAACGGCTGTACATAAACGGCTTAAACACCTCAGAGATGAGGGCTATATCAAAAAAACAGTGGTTGTTTTAGACCGAAATAAGTTGGGGCTAGACTTGCTCTGCATCCTTAAAGTCAGTTTTAAAAGCAATATGCTGGCAAATAATTTACTTGACTTACCTGAGGCAGTTGCCAATTTACCTGAAGTGCTCGAGTGTTATACCTTAACGGGTAGCACCGATGCCCTCATCAAAATTGCTGTCTCTGACCATACAGCGCTACGCGATTTTTTGCGGCGCTTAGCTCTGGCACAAAATGTCATTGACCGCGTTGAAACCTGCATTGTGCTTGAAGAATTTAAAGAAGGCATGGACTTGCCCCTAGAAGGAATCTTATGAGCCTACCCATTCTGATTCTTACGCCTCATCAATCTGGTGCTTTACCCACTGAAGTTCTGGCTGAAATGCTTGGTACTGACGCTTTTTCTAAAGAAGCCAGGGATGCCAGGTTGAGCTGGCTTTTTGATGAAGGCGATCCCTATACCGATCTGATTTATCATGCGCCTCAGGCCCACAACTTACATGCGTCTTATAGTCGGTTTGTGGTTGATCTCAACCGCTTTCGCGATCAAACTGGCCCTAATGGCGTCATTAAGCTCACCGATTTTGAGGGTCGTTCTTGGTACCCAGCAGGGTTTGAACTATCAAGCGAGGCTAGAGAAAGGCGACTGAGGCGCTACTGGGATAGTTTTCATGCCGAAGTTGCTGCGAGCATCAGACTGTATGATATTAAACTGCTAATCAATGGTCATTCTATGCAACCTCGCGGCCCCTTCATTGGCCCCGATGCTGGCAAGATGCGCCCAGCCATTACGCTGATGACCAATGGGGATGCTCAGGGTGAGACTATAAACAAGGTACGTACAAGTATCTCGGCAAGTCTGGCAAAAGAAACCCTAAGTTTGCTTAAGAAAAACTTTGGCCAAATTCTTGAACAGGGCCCACTCGAGCCCAGCATCGCCTTAAATGACCCCTGGTCAATGGATGAAACCACTTTCTTTTATAGTGACCCAGAGCGTGAACGAGCGATTCCAGGTTTTGGCATTGAATTTAACCGAGCCCTTTATCTTATTTATAAAGACGGCAAAGAATTCCCAAACGAAACTGTCATTCGTGAACTAAACGGCGCTTTTTCAGCCTTTCTGGCAGATTTAATCCAGGTTTTGTAGGAGGCAGCATGGAGATAAAAACAAGGCTCGAGCAAGCAGGCGTCAAGTATTTGCGCATCCTCTGGTGTGACAATGCCAATGTCATTCGGGCAAAAGCTGCCCATATCAACATGCTAAAAGAGGGCTTTGAGGGCATTGGCATAAGTAGTGCTCAGCAAGCCCTTCCTGTTATGTACGATGCGGTTGCCACTGAGAGTGGTCTTGGCCCTGTGGGTGAGGCGCTTTTACAGCCTGACTGGTCAACCTTGCAAATTCTGCCCTATGCTTTCGGTCACGCCCAAGTCATTGGCGATATGCTCTGGGAAGGTAAGCCCTGGGAACACTGCCCTAGAGAATACTTGCGCGAGCAAATTACTAAGCTTGCCGAGGCTGGATTTAGTTTAAAAGCCGCCTTTGAAAATGAATTTTTCTTACTCAGGGCAAACGAACATGGCTATGAACCTGCCGATAACACTATTTATGCTGCCACCTCCTCTATGAATCAGCACCGCGAATTTGTTCTGGCTTTTACAGAAGCCTTAGAAAAGCAAGGCTTAGTTCCAGAATTTTATTACCCCGAATCTGGGCCTGGGCAAATTGAACTCAGTACGCGTTACTGTGACGCGCTTGGTGCAGCAGACCAACAAATTGTTTACCGCGAAACGGCACGAGGTGTTGCTTTTCAGCATGGGCTCATTGCTTGCTTTTTGCCCAAAATAAGGGAAACGGCCGCAGGCAGTGGCTGTCACATTAATTTAAGCCTCTGGCAAAATGAAAAAAACCTTATGGGTGATAGCAAACATCCAACGGGTATTTCAGACTTGGGTAGACAATTTATGGCAGGAATTCTGGCGCATTTGCCTGCCCTTTGCGCCTTAACCATTCCCAGTCGCAATTCATATAGGCGCATTCGTCCTCATTTCTGGGCAGGTGCGTTCAAAGCCTGGGGCTACAGCAACCGAGAGGCAGCGTTAAGGGCAAGTAAGGTAAAAGAAGGGGCAAGTCGCTTTGAAATCAAAACAGCTGACGCCACCGCTAACCCTTATTTGGCCCTTGGCGCGGTGATTGCGGCAGGACTTGATGGCGTGGAGAGAAGGCTCGAGCTAGCCCCTGAGATGCCTGTTGATCCCGGTCTCTTATCTAGCGCAGAGCGCCAGAAGTTTGGGGCGGATTTATTGCCACAGAGTTTAGCGGAGTCTCTAGCAGCGCTTAAACAGGATGATGTCTTGCTAAGTTCACTGGGAGCAGCCAGAGCCAAAGCGTATATGGCAGTCAGAACTATGGAATGGGAAGCATTAAAAGACTACAGCTTAGACGATGAACTCAAATTACTCGCCGAAAGATATTAGGCTATGACTCATTCTATAAAAAATAAAAAATGCACCTGGAGGCACTATGAATCTTGATGCTATCCCCATTTTTGACCATCATGCCCATGCCCTTTTTAAGGAATCCTTCTGGAGAACTGAGCCTATAGAAGGTTGTTATACTGAAGCCTACGACCCGCTCATATTAGAACACTTTGTTCATGACAGTATTTACTTTCGCCGTAGCATTCGTGCATTGGCTGATTACTATGGTTGCGAGCCAAATCAAGCCGCTGTGTTAGAAGCGCGGCAGAGCTGGAACTATCGGGAACTTGCGCAAAAGATGTTCGCCGAGGCCAATATTAGCCACTGGCTAATAGATGATGGTATCTGGGTAGATAGGTTGATGAGCGTCAAAGAAAGTGCCGACTTTATACCCATCAAAGTTAAAAGGGTTTTGCGGCTCGAGTCTGAACTATCAACTTTTATCGAGCGCTTCGATAATGTAGGCGACCTTTTATTGGCATTTCAAGCTTATCTTTACGAACAAGCGCCAAACCTGGTGGGTTTTAAAAGCATCCTTGCCTACCGCACAGGCTTAGATGTTAAAAGACACTCCACAGAAACCTTAAATAAGTCTTTTGATGACCTGAAGCGCAGTTTAAAACCTGGAGAGTTGCCTCGAGTCAATACCAAGCCCCTACTTGACGAAGCTCTCTGGCTCGGTGCCGAGGTCGCAGCTAAAACTCAAAAACCCTTACAGTTTCATACAGGCTACGGCGACCCTGATCTGGATATGCGGCTGGCAAACCCGCTCCATTTACGAAACCTGTTAGAAGCCCCTGAACTCAAAGGTTTAAATGTGGTTATGCTTCACTGTTACCCCTATATACGCGAAGCAGGCTATTTAGCGAGTGTCTACTCAGGCGCATACCTTGATCTGGGTTTAACTATTCCTTATACCAGTCGCCACGCTATGCGCCAATCTGTTCATGAAGCTTTGCACCTTAGCCCGATTGGCAAAGTTTTATTCTCTACTGACGCCCAGCGCAGCCCTGAAATGTTTTATCTGGCAGCAAGGTGGGGTCGTGAAATGATTGCGGATGTCCTAGAAGCAACCGTTAATGATGATGACTTAAGCGCAAACGAAGCAGACTGGGCAGCCGAGCGCATCTTGTTTAAAAATGCCTCAGAGCTTTACAAAGAAGACTAGTTAGACTCTTGCACGGACAGCTTATAAGTGACAAGTAGTTTTTACCTAAAGCATTTAACAAAATGAATCAGGTAGACTTTAGGCAAGATTCTTCTTGCTGTCAAAGCGCTTAAGGAGTAATGTATGAGTCTCTTAAATCCAAAACCTCCCGCTTTAAATGATCCTGTACTTGTCAATGAATGGATGGCTGTTGCCAAGGCTGCCGATATTAGTAAACCAACTAGAGTAAGCGTCTTAGGTGAAGACTTGGTTATCTGGCGTAGCAACACAGGTGTTCACGCTTTTCGTGACCTTTGTATTCATAGGGGAACGGCGCTTTCTCTAGGGAAAGTTTCTAATAACCAGCTTGTTTGTCCTTATCATGGTTGGCATTTTGATGGTGAGGGTCAGTGCACCTTTATCCCTGCGCAACCCGATTTGCCTATCCCAACCAAGGCCAAAGCTTTTAGCTACCCCTGCGAAGAAAAGTATGGGCTTATCTGGGTGTCTTTGGGTCAGCCTAGTAAGGGCGTTCCCGAATTTGCAGAGGCAGATGATAGTAAGTTTCACACCATCATCTGCGGGCCTTATATGGTTAATGCCGAAGCGCCTCGAGTCATTGAAAACTTTTTAGATGTTTCTCATCTTATGTGGGTACATGAAGGCTTTTTGGGCGTACCTGAACACTCGAGCATTCCTGACTATCATGTTCATGAAACCTCAGGTAAGCTTATTACTGATACCATTACAGTCTTTCAACCTGACCCTGACGGTCGCGGCAAAGATGTTAATAACGATTACATTTATCAAGTTTTAAGACCCTTAACGGTTCAGTTCACCAAAACCGACGATCAAGGCTCTGATGTCTTTGCCATAATGCTGCATACCACTCCGCTGGCTCACAGAAAAACCATGGCTTACGCAGTTTTAACCAGGAATTACGGCTTTGACATGGATGATAATTTGTTTAGGGATTTCCAGGACAAGATATTTTCTCAAGATGAAACCATCCTACTTAGTCAACGCCCAGAAGAATTACCTTTAGACTTAGCTGCGGAACTTCATATAAAATCCGATAGGCTAGCTATTGCCTATCGGAAATGGTTACGTGAACTTGGGGTTGAAATTGGGGTAGCTTAGTTTAGTGAGTAACTCATACTCCAGCTACAACCATTCCAGCTAAAGTTCACCACAATACTTCCACTACCGCTAACTGTGTTTCCCGTTAAGACTTCTTTAGCAGAACCTGTCCAGGTTCCTTTCCAAACAGCTTTGCCATCTTTTTCGTCTTTGCTGCTCCATTTTACGCTGTAGCTAGGGCTGTTATAAACACCTGCATATTTAACTTTGGCCTTTTTAATTTCAGAATCAAGTCTTCTACTAAACGTCGAACCTATTGTTGAGTAATCAGGTTCACCAACAACACAACCAGCTGGCCGATCTCTGGCGAGTTCACGTTGCAGCTTTTCTTCTTCTGTAAGTGGAGTGGTATCAAGGAAAAAGGTGTAGCCAATAGTAATGTTTGCAGTTGGCAAAAATTCAAGATTACCACCAAAGTCTGTAGAAAGGGCTGCACCTGCTTCAATCGTTGCCTGAAAAGGACTATCTAAACCAAAGGGAATTTGAGCACCAAAGGTTGCAAACCCACCTGGACTACCTGAAAAATAGCCCCCTCCCACACTCACAAAGGTAGGTACAGGAATGGGAATTGGCGTAAAGTAACGACCCGCTAAAGAAACATAAGGGCCTGCTTCTGTCCAGGAGGTTCTAAAATTAAGACCAAAGGATTCCTTTTGAAAACCGAGATTAATATTATAGAGCTGATAACCTGGCCAGCCTCCACCAAGGGCAACTTCTGCCAAAATTAAAAACTCGCTACCTTCACCTGTGATTACGTCTTCAGAGCTATCGCTACTTGGCGTTTCCGCAGGCGTTTCTTGCGCAGCTGCTAACGCAACAGCAAAACACGCCCAAACCAAACAAAGGCGTCTCATCCATAGTTTCATTCTCATCACCTGGCACAATCTAACAACTGCTCATTTAGGTTTGAGTCAAAAACCTCACAGCTCATACCAATTCCGTTTATTTCTTATGGCAAGAAGAGCGAGAAGAAATTAATACAGCTTCCGATGGGAACATCATCAACCCTATAAGGTTTGAATGATAGATTTATCGAAATCTGTATCAGACTCAAAAGCAACCTTTAGAGCATATAAAGTTGCCGATGAAATCTATGAAAGTTTAAGGAGAAGCTTTCATCTAAGGACTTTACGGCAATGTATTAATAGCTAAACGCCTTGTCTTTACTCGTCATTTAATGAGCTATGGCTTTTGATTTCAAGACAAACAAACCTAAAGCAATAAGGACAACTGGAAAGACCATACTACCCAGAAAGCCTTGAATCCAGCTATGAAAAATAAGTACTTCAAAGAAAAAACTAAACAGCACAAAACTAATGAGTCCTGCTGCGATAATGCGTGAGCCTACAATCTGCCTAAATTCAAGGCGCTCGAGACGACCTTGTAATATTGTACCTAAGCCAACGGCTACCAATAGGAGTGTCCAGGCGTAAGCCCAGGTTTCAAACCGCCCTGTAATAACCTGGCTGAGCAAAATGAGACCGATTGAAGTTAGCAGCGTTGCAGGAATAGCAAAACCACTACTTATCTTTGCGCCGCTATACGTTAAAACAAAAAGCATTAGGCCAGGAATGATAATAAAAAAGGGCCAAGCATAGTGCGACAGTGAAATATATTTACTAACAAACATCAGAGCACCAGCCACGACAAACAGACTGCCAACCAACGCATTTCTACCACTTACCATAAAATCTCCTTTATTTAGGCGAGTCTATAAAGATTTTATTAAGCTGGCTTCCACCCAAAGTAGGATGTTTGCGTTTTACTTTAGTCTTTCTAAACGTTTTAGGAAGACTGATGGCGGTTATTTCAAAATTTGGCTATTGATTCCAACTTTCGCAGAAACGGCGAACCAATCATCGGTAGGAAAAAAACCTAGACCTTAGCCTAAAACTTTGGAAATGATTTATCTAAGTCGCTTAGACGTTTTGAGGCTCGAGCCTGGTCTTAGCCACAATGTCATTCATAGCTTTTTCTACGTGAACAAGACCGTTTTCAATAAAGACATCACTGGTTCGGTTACCATAACCCGCTGAACCTAAAACATAGAGTCCTGGCACATTGGTTTCAAAGGTTTCGGTACTGTGATGAGCTGAGAAGTCTTCTTGATTTATACGTACACCTGCTGCCTCAATCAGTTTGGTGCTAGCAAAATAACCCGTGAGTGCAAAGGTTTGAACTGTAGGAATCGAGATTAACTCACCTTGTTTATCAATCATGACCGCATCTGAACTAATTTCTTTAACAACACTGTTAAAGTGTGCGACTATCGATCCTTCTTTAACACGGTTTTCAAGATTTGGACGAATCCAGTACTTGAGACTGTGGCGAAAATCTTCGCCACGGTGAATCATCGTGACTTTAGCACCTGCCTTGAACAAATCAAGAGCAGCGTCAGCAGCGCTACTGCCCGCTCCGATGATAGTAACTCTACGGTTATAAAAAGGATGCGCTTCGCTAAAGTAATGCGAAACATTGGGCAAATCTTCGCCGGGAATAGCCAAATGTTTAGGGTTATCAAAATAACCTGTTGCCACTGCAACTTTTTTAGCTTTCCAGCTTTCTTTTTGACCACGATCATTAACGCTTGAAATTTCGAAACCTTTTGTTATTTTTCTAATATCCGTGACTTCGGTGTACTGGTTTAGCTCGAGCCCTTCGTTGTGTACCACTTTGCGGTAATAATCAAGGGCTTCCTTGCGTGTAGGTTTGTCAATGGAGGTAATAAGCGGATGCCCACCAACCTCGAGCCGTTCAGAGGTAGTAAAAAAAGTCATATAGGTTGGGTACATAGCAATGGCATTGACAATGCAACCCTTTTCCAAAATCGTGTAACTAAGACCCGCACGTTTTGCCCGAATCCCGGCTTCAATCCCAATAGGCCCAGCGCCCACAATAAGTAAATCTAATGGTTCTGACATTTGCTTCTCCAAGATCATTTTAGTCCGAAATGCATTAAGGTTATAACCTTGTCTAATCTTTCTAGTGAGCTAAAAGGATGTGCTCATCAAACGTTTTTTTAGCTTAGCAAGGCTAACTTTGCCTTCCCGTTGCAGTCCTTACAGTTAAGCATTGGCATTAGCGCAAGCTACTCGGGCAATCTGGTCGTAAAAGGCAGAGCTCACACTTAGGTCGGCGCGCTTCACATATTCGTCTACCATGAAGAATGAGCGCATGGTGCAAAAATATCCAGCTTTCTCTAGGAAATAGCTTTTCCAAATCAGCTTCAACTTTGTCAGGGTTTTTTTCTTTGCTGAACTTAAGCCTTCTGGCAAGTCTGCCCACATGCGTATCTACTGCAATCGCTGGGCGACCGTAGGCATTGGATAAAACCACATTCGCGGTTTTACGACCAACACCAGGCAAGGTCAGTAAAGCCTCAAAATCATTGGGGACTTGACCTGCAAATTTACTCACAAGAAGCTCGGCTGCTGCCACTATATTTTTAGCCTTGGCGCGGTAAAGACCAATGGTTTTTATATAAGGCATAACTTCTTCTGGATTCGCAGCAGCCAAACGGTACGCATCAGGATACTGGGCAAATAGGGCTGGACTGGCCTCATTCACACTTTTATCGGTGGCCTGCGCTGACAAGATTGTTGATATTAAAAGTTCAAAAGGATTGTTATGGCTTAATTCGGTTGTGGCCCCAGGATATAAACGCTCGAGCCCTTCAAGAATGCGCTCCGAACGAGCTTTTTTTGCCGCTTTCGTTTCTCTTGGCATGAAACTATTCTAGCCTTAGTTTCTTGAACAAACTGCTCTTTACCTTTATTTGCGTAAAGTAGCGTATGGACTACCGTCCTTTAGACAGTTCAACCATGAAACCTGGAGAAATCAGAGATCATATTTGGACGACGCTTTCCCAGTATCATGTGGCGGCCTATCCACTGCCACCTTACGGGCATCACCCCAACTTTAGCGGTGCTGCTGAGGCTGCCAAAAAACTGCTTGAGTATCTACTCAATGAAAAAGTCATAAGTGCAGGTCAAACCGTTCTCTGCTACCCCGATTATGTTTTAAAACCTGTGCGAAAGGGCTTGCTTGAGAAAGGGCTCAAAGTCGTTGTTCCAGCAAAGTATGGCAAAGGCTTTCGTTTGCTCGAGCCTGACAAAGTCAATCTCAGCCAGGCCTCAAGCATTGCTGGTGCTGAAAAAGAAGGTATCTTGATTAAAACCCTGACACATATTGATTTTGCTTTTGTTACTTGTGTTGCTCTGGCAAATTCGGGGCAAATCCTCTCAAAAGGCTATGGTTTTTCCTTACCAAATGAGCTTGATGTTTTAAGCGCAACCATCATCCATCCTATGCAGCAAGTGACCGAACTTAAAACTAGGATTGAGGTTCAATTTTGGGCAACCCCTGATGAGGTTATAGATAAGATGAGGGCCGAGATATAGCTCATTTAAGGCTCGACATCCTTGCCCTATAAACAAAACGTACTTAGCATTTTGAAATAAGTAAAAACAGGGTACTCCTTAATATGATAAATCTTTAATCAATACGCCAAAAAGCAAAAAAGTAAGCAATTTGTCAGCTCTGACCCACTACCCTAAGGTAGACTAGGATTAGTGTTCTTTTAGCCGTTTAGGAGTAAGCATGCCTGTTTATGAATATATAGCCAGAGATAAACAAGGAAAAACTGTCAAAGCTACCATGGATGCAGCTAACCAAAGTGATGTTGCCAAAAATCTGCGAGATAAAGGCTATTACATTACCAAAATTGAAGTTGATGGTGGCTCAGGCCTCAAGAAAGACCTGAAATTACCTAAGTGGCTAGATTTCGGTTCAAAGCCAAATACCCGAGATGTATCACTTTTTAGCCGCCAGTTTGCCACTGTTATTAATGCAGGTCTACCTGTTGTTCAGTCATTAACCATCTTGCAAAAACAAGCTGAAAAAGAAGGTTTAAAGGATACCTTAAAACAGGTTCGTGAGAGTGTTGAAACGGGCCTTCCTCTGTCAGAAGCTATGGCAAAATTTCCAAGTGTTTTCAATCAGCTTTATGTTTACCTTTGTCGTGCAGGTGAAGTCTCAGGTAATTTAGACGGCATTTTAGAAAGAATTGCCTCCTATCAAGAAAAACAGCAGGCTCTCAAAGGAAAAATTAAAACGGCTCTGACTTATCCAACAGTCGTTCTGACCATCGCGCTAGGGGTAACCTGGTTTTTGTTAACAGGTATTGTTCCTCAATTTGCAGGCATTCTAGATTCTTTAGGCGGAGAACTCCCCGCCTTAACCAAATTGCTTATTGCAATAAGTGACTTTTTAAAATACCAGTGGTATTTATTAGCCATCATTATTGGTGCCACTGTTGGTGGCATTATGTTCACCTACCGAACCAAAAAAGGTAGATATGCGATTGATGGCATTTTACTAAAAGCTCCTGTTATTGGTAATCTGATTCGCAAAACAGCTATTGCAAGTTTTTCCAGCACTTTCGGCCTACTTTTAAAAAGTGGTGTAAATATTATTGAGTCCATTGACATTACTAAAGGCACCGCAGGGAATGTCATTATCGAAGAAGTGCTTAACGAGGCAAAGCAAGCGGTCCAAAGGGGTGAGCAAATCAGCTCAACCTTAATGAAGCACCCAAATGTTTTCCCTCCCCTGGTTAGCTCAATGGTTGCCATTGGTGAAGAAACGGGTGCTGTTGATACCATGCTAGAAAAAGTCTCGAGCTTCTATGAGAGGGAAGTTGATGAGGCAGTCGATGGTCTTACGGCCGCGCTCGAGCCTATGCTCATCGTTTTTCTTGGTACCGTTGTAGGCTTTATTGTTGCTGGTATGTTCTTACCAATGTTCTCAATTATTGGTTCACTTAGCGGCTAATTGTAGGTTCCCGTTCATTCTTTCAAATTCCCAATCAACTTTTCATCTAATTGTCAATTTTTAAACCAAGTACAAAATTTTAGCCTGTGACGATACCTTCATCACAGGCTTTACAATTTCTACTAGCACATAAGTGTGGTTTCTTGTATCTTACCTAAAAACCAGGGAGGCAAGAGATGCATAGTCTTTATTTCTATCTAGAAAGTTTACGAATAGATCCTGATATTGGGGTTTTGACAAGGCTATTCTGGTTTAGCCTAAGTTACTTATTCATTCTTGGCTTGTAGCACCTTCTCTTTTCCATCATCAATGCTGAACGACTCGAGCTCACAAAAGACTATGATGCCTTGGCAGCCATCAACTTCCTCTTATTGCTTCTGGAATTGCATTTTGCTTAGATCATCCATTAATTCATCCCATAAGCATTGAGGGCAAAAACCAGTGCTTCACCAGATGCTCTATTTCTGCTGGCACGCCTTCAGCTCGAGCTAAGCCTAGATATCCTTAAACTTTTTAGGCAAACGCAAGTTTAACAAACCTTCGGTTAAATGAGCCTGTATTTCTGCTTCATTAATAACTTCAGGAAGTTCAATCGTACGCTGAAAATGACCCCTATGACGCTCGGTAAAAAGGATTTCAACATCCCTCTCAACAGGTTCTCTAAAACCAGCAACGGTAAGGCTCGAGCCCTGTACAGCCACTTCAAGATTTTCCTGACTTACACCTGGCACTTCAATAATCAAGTTGAAGTAATCCCCATGATCAAAAAGGTCAACCTTGGGCACACTACTATCGCCTGTGGTTTTAAAACTTAGCTTTTCAATATCATCACGAATGGCCAGTAATTCTTGAATGTCACCTGCAGTGCCAAATTTCTCGAGTTCCATGGGCAAAGTTTAGCATCGCCATTTTTAAGAAGTGTGCAATATATATAACGCTTTTTTTGCCCTACAAGGTTAGGCTTTTAGGGTGCGTATCCCTATTTTGGCTGCCCCTACTGCCTCTGGCAAAACTGCGCTTGCCCTAGCTTTAGCCAAAGAATTTAAGCTCGAGATTATCTCAGCTGATGCTATGTTGGTCTATAAAGGGATGGATATTGG
>JAHEBB010000105.1 GCA_024642575.1 Trueperaceae bacterium
GCAAAGGTTGCTGCCGTATCAGGTACAAATGCCAGACGTGGCCCTCCACCAACATAAACACTAAGATCACTAGGGCTAGCTTTAGGAATTTCATAAAGGGCATTAGCAGCAATATTGAAAGCGCCATAAAAATACTCTGCATCACCACGAATACCTAAGCCTTTGACAAATACATCATGTGCGCCAATATGGGCGTGAAAACCAGGCAAAATCAGAAAAACACCTAGCCCAGCTCCAGCATAGGCTTTAGGCATAACAGGATCAGTTGTTTCCTGGGCCAAGCTTTGACTAAAAAATAAACTTCCCACAATTAAAAGGTAAAGGTAAACTCTTGACATTCTTCCTCCTGAATCTATGATTTTGAGTGCTAAGGAGAGTATATCTGCTTAGCCATAAAAAAAGGAAGCTCGAGCCTAGGCTCGAGCTTCCTTTTTTTAAAAAAGTTTAAAGCTTAAAAGTAGTAATTAATGCCAACACGTAAGGCAGGTTGGAAGATTGGGTTAAGGCCAACTGCGCCTCTTAATTCACCAAAAAGACCTAGTTCACTACTAAGAGCGTATTCAGCACCAATAAGACCTGCAACACCTAGACTAATACCAGCACCTTCTACCGCTGTGGTAGAAGCATCATCACCACGTAAACTTACGCCGATATCAAGACCACCGCCTGCATAGACATCTACAGGCAGAGCATTTTGGGTTTCAAGATTTAGGTGATAAAGAACATCTGCACCACCTGAAATGTTAAAAGCACCATCAAAAATGAAGCTGACCGCACTTAAGTTGATTCTAAGGTCTAAATCTTGTGCGATAAGATCAGGTAGACCATAGTGTAAGTTAATACCTAAGGGGAAACCGGTTGAAGCACCGACCCACTGGGTGCCTGCCATCATATTATCCTGAGCAAAGGCAGAGCCTGCTCCAAGACTAAGGGCAGTTAGAAGTACAATTAAAAGTTTGCGCATGTTTTGTCCCTCCATCGACAATTTGGACGCTTTATTCGTCATTGTGTGTTATATCACACGCGGCTAAGCGCAAACAAGTTGATTTTGTCCCTTTATTGAAGTATCGCAATACTTATAAAAGGCCCATGTTTAGCGGCTGCGCTCGAGGTACCGCTTAAGGCTATTTCGCTCTTTTGGTGTCGCTTCATTACAAGGAGGTAAACTGGCAAACCTATGGATATATAGCGAGATTTGCCTGGCTTCTTCTGCCTGAGGCACGCGGCTATATTCATAGCGCCAGAAGCAAACCTGTTCCTGAATGCAAGTATTCTTTTGTAAATGCTGCCGAATGCGGTTAGGCACATCTTTGGCAGATTGCCCAATATAAATCAGGCGTTTTTCGCTATCGGCTAACTCATAAACGCCGGGCATGGCGTCACGACCTCGACTTGGGGGTAAACGCTCGAGCCTGCGCCACGGACTAAAGATGGGCATGAGTTATTTTAAAAGAAAAACAAGCAAGAAGGTTCAGACTTACGGTTTGTCAGCTTTAATTTTCATAGCCAAGTTCGCGTAAAGCCTCACGGTCTTCACGCCAATCTTTATGAACAACAACCTCAAGATCAAGATAGATTTTTTGGCTCAGGAAAACCTCGAGCTGTTTGCGTGCCGTTTTACCAATTTCGCGAATCATTTTGCCGCCTTTGCCAATTACAATAATGCGGTGGCCCGTTTTTTCTACCCAGATTTCAGCATTTATATAAAGCGGCTCTTTGGCGTTTGTGGGGTCTGCCCACTCGAGCACCTGTACAGCAACTGCATAAGGTATTTCTTGACGCAGATGAATCATGGCACTCTCGCGTATCAGCTCGGCAGCCCATTCTTCCCTTGTTTGATCACTACGAATATTATCGGGAAAAAAGTAGGGGCTTTCAGGAGCAAGCTTCAAAAGGTCATCGCGTAGCGCATAGACACTTTTGGGGTCATCTAGCGCACTAAGGACATAGGTTCTTACAGGTTCATAGAGAGATTTATACAAATCAATGGCTTCATCAGGATATTTGGCGACATCGACTTTATTGCCAATGAGATAGACAGGGATGTTTTGCTCAATATTACCTAGTAAACGCGCCACATCTTTATCTTCATCGCTGGGGGGGCGGCGCAAATCAACTACCCATAAGATTGCGTCAACATCTACAGCAGCGTTACGAACCTCGCGGTTCATAAATTCGCCTAGTGCATCTTGAGCACGGTGAAGCCCTGGTGTATCTACAAAAACCAATTGAATGCCTTCGTCACGGTCGGTATAAATGCCTCTTACGCCGCGCCGTGTTGTTTGAGGTTTGGGGGTAATTGGCGCGACTTTAACGCCAAGTAAGGTATTAAGTAAGGTCGATTTACCAACATTGGGTTTGCCAAGGAGGGCAACAAATGCGGCTCTTGTTTCTTCTGGGGGATTTAGGTGATCAGACATAATGCCTTCTTTCGCTTGCTTTCTTTGACGGTTAAGCTGTGACTCAGTGTTTCAATTTCGGTTTACTGAAAACGTAAAAAGCCCCATTGTATGGGGCTTTTCGCTTGGTTGCGGGGATCGGATTTGAACCAATGACCTTCGGGTTATGAGCCCGACGAGCTACCAGACTGCTCCACCCCGCGTCGAATGCAGCAAACGAAATGATACGCTTATTAGCTAGGTGATGTCAAGGGGGAATGAACGCTTCAGTAAAACAATCACTAAAGATTTTTTCTTTTGGCAAACAATAGGCTTCCTGCGCAAGTAACAACTGAAGTTAGAACTTGGAGGTAGATCACTCAACAGCAAATAGCGTTATGAGATACAAGTTCAGAATTTCGCCATCTTCATAAACGTTAAGATGAGATCTCATTTTCATAAATCTTAGCTGTTTCACTTGAGTCTTTCACACTCGGGGTACAAACTACAGATACAGCAAAATTTAAGGAGGTCAAAGATGCTCGAGCATCAAAAAGTCTGGATTAAAGACGTAACCGCCATTTATGCGCTTCCTGTTTTTTCCCCATGCGCCTGGACAGGGGAGGCTGACTGTGCGGTTGGTCCTTTTAGCAGCCGAGATGTGGCTGAGTGCTTTGTTACTTTAACGACGACCTGGCAGCAGGATGTTCTAAATAGCCATATCTTTGTTTCGGGTGATAGCTGGTATGTAGAAGTACCCAAGAGCTAAGCTTTTTTCTGATAAAAACCGTTTACTGTACTGCGAAAGCCTTGCTCGGTTGCCCTTCGGACATGTTCGGTTGGTGTTATGGGCAGTAGCTTTAGCTTGGCAAATTCCGTGTCCATTTCCTTGCCATCTAATAAAGTGAGCCGCCTGGCATCATCACGGCTAGCCCCTATAAAAACATGTTTTTCGTTCTCGAGCGCCTGCGCCCTTTTGCCGTGCGGTTGGTGATCGGGAGCAAACTGGGCTACCAGACAAATCCCGTCTTTCTTTAAGACTCGAGCGCTCTCGGTGAGGGCACGCAGCCAAATTGCAAATGACTCAGCATCCTGATAAACCCCTAAAGCAACCACCAGATCAAAACTTTCGTTTGCAAAGATGCTTAAGTCTTGCATTTGCCCGTGAATAACACGTTTCTTTGCTTCCTCTTCGGTCATAAAACTACAAAGGCGTTCACGCGTTTTATCTACCATTGCCTTTGACGCGTCAAGCGCAAAAACATCAAAGCCTTGCTCTACCATATAAATGGTGTTCCGCCCGGCGGCGCAGCCAATGTCTAAAATTTTCCAGGTTTTGGGGGCGGTTGCTAAGAGAGGGACTAGCCTGTGATCGGGCTTTCGGTTTACAAAGCGCTCTACAACTTCAGGGTCTTCCCAAAACGATGCTTGATTCATAGGTCTATCATAAGGCAGGTATCATCTGGTTATCGCAGGTATCATCTGCTCAGCTAGCTATAAGCTTTAGGAAATAGAGTTCTGAACGATCTTAATTCAAGGGAATAGTGGTTAGAGCTTTAGCTTAAGACGCTCGAGCTTTTTCTTTAATGTGGGATAGTCAATTTTGGCGTTGTGCCGTTTATCAACGGGTAGGTTCATTTCTATAACCTTGTCCAAATTTGCCCAGGCAAGTGCCTGTTCTAGTATTTGCTTATCTATTTTTGCACCGCTTCTAGCTTCTACGATCAGCAGACGTTTCCCTTGAAAGCTGACTACTGCCGATCGTTTAACACCTGTTAAGTGTTGCGCAGCGCATTCAACGGCAAAGGGGTAAAGCGTACCTTTGTCATCTTTTATAAGTGCTGAGCAGCGACCCAGTAGCCAGAGTCGATTAGCCTCATCAAGATAGCCAAGATCACCGGTGCGGTGCCAGCGCTTGTCTAAAGCATCAAACTTGGTTTCTTCATCGCCAATAGCATTCAAATAGCCAGATAAGACATGCTCACCTGTTACAACGATTTCGCCCACTTCATTGGCAAAACAGTAGAGCGCAGAAAACACGTCATCACTGAGTTTTCCTAAAGGGGTTCCCCAGTTGTTTTTTAGTATCTTTAGCTTTAAATCAGGGCTAATATGGCCTGTAAGTAAGCCTTTACCTTTGGCCATGAGTTGTTTGTCCTGAAGGGTTATTTCCTGCCAGGGGATATGGGCAATGGGCTCGGCTTCAGTAGAGCCGTAAACGGCTGAAATTTGAGCTTGAGGGGCAAGGTTTTGAAAGGAGGCCAGTGCTGTAGGGAAAACAGGCGCCCCTCCAGTATAGATTTTGCTTAAGCTGGGTAAAATGAGATTTTCTTGCTGGCTGAAGTCAACGAGTCGCTCAATAAAGGCAGGGGAGGCAGAAAGGCGATCAGGCTTTAGCTCGAGCATTTGTCTTATAACAGGTTCTGCCTTTATGCTTCCTGGTTTGCGTAAATCAGCATCAGGTATAAGACTCGTAACGCCAGAGGCCAGATTAGCCAGCACAAAAATAGGCAAGGTGCTTACATCCAGTTCACCTGCCTTAAGTTCTAGACTATGCTCGAGCGCCCTGTGTTGGGCAAGTAAAAAACCATGACTGCGAACAGCCGCTTTGGGCTGACCCGTACTACCGCTGGTAAAGGTGATTAGAGCGGGGGTTTCGGGGGGGCATATTGCAATTTGCTCTAAGGCAGAGTAGTCAGTGTAACGCTCGAGCCGCTTTGCCCCAAGAACGGGAAAGCCCAAAGAAAACTTAACAGGGATGCGCCTTAACTGCTTTGAAACCAGCCTTAAAAGATGGGCTTTGCTGCTGGCAACAAGAGCTTTGGGTGGGTAAAGTTCACAGCAGCGCTCCAAATGCCCTTTGGCAGCGGATGGGTCAATAAATACGGCAATAAGTCCTAATCTGAATAGCGCAGTGAGCAAGGCATAAAGCTCTGCTGACATAGGCTGAAAGACCAGTACAGCATCTCCCTTTTTGAGTCCAGAGGTTTGTAAAAGCTGCGCCATTTGGGCAGCTTGTTGGTCTAGCTGGGCAAAGGTCGTTTTACGTAAATTACCCTTATAGGTATCATAAAGGGCAATTGCCTTTGCTCTTTTTTTAGCTTGCTCAGTTAATATTTCGGCGATATTCATAAAAATTTATAGTGAAAATTTGCTTACAGAGGTTTAGAAAAAAGGCGGTAGCGTCGCAAGGGTTTAGGTTCATAGTGTTTGCTTATGACTCTCGAGCGGTTGCTTTCTAGCATCAGGGCATGGATGGCATTTCTAAAGCCTAAGCTTTGCGCTTTTTCGACACAAAGCGCACCCAGACAGCTAGCAATACCTTGCCCAGCATAATCAGGATGGGTTGCGAGTGTTTTTATGATGATGGTATCAAGGGGCTCACCGCGCATTTTTTGTGCTAAATCAGGTAGGGCAAAGATAAAACCAACCGCTTGACCCTCGGTTTCGGCTATAAAGACCAGATCGTCTTTTAGATAGGGTAAAACCTGGGTATATTGCGCCATGAATTCTGTTTTGCTAATGGGGCTATAAAGAAGATTCTGGGCAAAACTTTTTAAGCTAAGCTCAAAAATAGCCTCGAGCTCAGTTGCCAGATTTGCAAGGTTTAGGTTTCGAACGGTTATGCCTTTGGTTTTTAGGTTTTCTAAACAGGCAGCCGTAGGCTCATTGGGGCTTAAGTCGGTTTGTAACACGGAGAAATAGTTTGCCAGAGTATCAAACCCTGCCCTTTCCCACTGCTGAGGGTAGCTTGCAGGGTTACTTGGCTCGAGAAAAAAACTTGGGGCATCCCCCTCGGTAACAAAGCGGTAACTGCGCCAGGTTGTGCCGTCAAGAGGGCCAATGGCAAGCTCGCAAGCTTGACTTTTCAGCTCCTGGCAAGCGGCATTTAATATAGCTTGGGCAGCATTATCATTAAGGGCAGCATAGTGCCCAATAAAGCCCAAACGTTTTTCAGACCTTGGTACATCTTGCCACCAGAGCGAGCAATGGGCTAAGGGTTCGTTCTCAATCCAAATGAGGTGCAAGTCAGCGCCATGCTCGCTTAAGGTATCCGCCTTAAAAGACTGATAGAGTTTGGTGTCGAGATAAGGCTTAAGTTCTGCGGGGTGTTTGAATGTTTTTAGCATAAGGTTCCCTTTTAAACCTGAGAGGCAAGAAAGAATAAGGGGATGAGACCAAAGCTCGAGCCAAGTAAAGCAAGCCCTCCCTGCCAGCGCCAGCGTTGCATATCAAAGGGGCGCTCCTCAATACGAGGCTGAAGATAATAAAAGATCCAGGCAATAATACTAAGGGCAATGAGTGCAATAAGTAAATAAAGGGCAGCTTTGAGGCCAGGTAATTGCCAGACATAAAACGCCAGGGGGATAAGCGCCCAGGCATAAATCACACTTTCCCAGAAGGTACGCAAGGTTTCTGGCCAGTTTCCTTCAGCATTTATGCGACCCATACCAATAATGACTAAATAGCTGGCAAAGGAAAGGCAATAAGGAAAAAGAAGCTTCGGTAGCCCTAGACTTAAAGACAAAAAGAGCCAGATAAGTCCTGGTAATGTTGCGCTTAAAACTGTATAAACCGTATAAGTATCGACAGGAAAGGCTTTTAGGTGAAAAGCATGCTCAATACTTTCATTACTACTTATGACAAAACGTTTGGGTAAAACAAAACTGTAGCTGGCAAAAAGCGTAAGAGGTGCAATCATCCAGAGCCAGCCCCCTGTTGACCAGATAAGATAGCCAATAAGCGCTGAAGTCATAACGGCTGTACCATCAAATCCTCCGGCTTGTCTGCCAAGTAAGACCAGTAAGACCAAACCTAAAACTATTCCTAGATTAAGAAGAAGTTCAGCGATGGTCATGACCAGATAGCTTTTAAGCAGCAAAAAACCTGCTAGCGGAATAAAGAAATTATCTAGCCCTTGCCAGGCTATAGCCTCGAGCATCATGACCAGTAAACCCAGTAAAAAAGCAATCAGAATGCACTCCTGACGACCGACCTGGGTAAAGAGCAGTAGGCTAAGCAAAACGCTGTTAAAACTTATGGCAAAAAAGGCCAGCGACCCTTCGATGCTTTTTTGCCCTTCGGCTGCCTGATAGCGTGACAAACCATAACGGAGGCCAATCAGGGCCGCAGTGGCGTCAGCAATGGTCAAAATGAGCACGGGGATGCAATACAAAATGGCATTGCCCTTGGCTAAAACAAAGACCGTAGCAACAGCTATAGGAAAGGCGATCTCTCCTTGAGAGCTGCTGCGACCTACGTTATGCAGCACTTGCCCCAGACTATTTTTTAATTTGCTTCTCTTAAGAATAAAAAGCCCGATGGCGGTAGCCAGAGCCAGGCTGACCACTGGCCAGCTCTCGTTAAAGAGCCAGGGCAAGTTCAGGGTTACTAGACCCATAATCACGTGCATGAGTTTGCGACTTACTTCGCCGTGCAGGTCAAACTGGGTTTGTAAAACACGCAATCCGAACATGAGCCCACCTAGCATAAGGGCAATGATGAGCATGCCTAAAAAGGGGTTAATCATTTGACCTCTTCAACGATAAAACGGCTATAAAAGAAAGCTTTATCTTGCCAGTGAAGTTGATCGGAAAGTTCGCGTAAAGGCTCGAGCCTATCTTGTAGAGCCTCAGGTCTTGATCTTGGAACGAGCATATTCCAGTAAGCGAGTCTTCCCCCTTTATTTGCGGAATTAAGCAGGGTTTCAAGCAGCGTTTGCGTATTGGCTTCAGACATATATTCAAAAATGTCGCTTAAGTTAAAGCAGTCAATTTTGCCATCATTGGTTTTGAGAAAGTCTTCGATGGATTGGTGGTGCCACTCGAGCTTATCCAGATTGTTTCTAATAGCGTCAAAGTTTTCTGGGCGCAAAGCATAGGGGAGTGCGTGCCCATGTGTACCCAGCAAAATCCACTGCAAATAAGGGTTTTCAGCAGGCTCGAGCTCAGTTAAGGCATGTTTGGCTCTGCTCAAAATGCGTTTGGCAACGCTGCCCTCAACATATTTAAAAAACTCGGGGTCACGCCCCATGCGGCCCATAACAAAGCGAGAAAAAAAGATGCGAAACAGCCCTTGCCAGCGCCAGTTATTCCAGCGCTTGTCGTAAAAGGCTTGACGCTCACTCAGGGGTTTTGGCTCGAGCAAAGCCTGAACCGTTTTCTGGCTATGAATCAGCGGCATAACCCGCTCGCGAAAGAGTTTAAAGTAATTTTCGAACTTGCCGCCACTGCCAATGCCCTGCTCAATAAGATCCGTTTTGCTGTCCCAAAAGGTTTTAACATCTGCTTTAAGTAAAGGGCGACAGCGCTGGTAAAGCTTGGCACGTTGGCTGCTCGGGCGGGAACCGATGAGCTCGAGTAGTTCTTGATGCGCGAGTTCTCGGTATGCAGCTACACGCAATTCTAAACAGGCAAGTTGAGCCAGACTTAAATCAAGCGCGATGACTCTTGCGGGGTTTTTTGCCAGCATTGCCAGACTGTTATCTCCTGCTGAAGCAATGGATAAGCAAACCCCCCCTTCTTGAAGGTTAAGAGCTTCTAGCAAGATGTCAGCATCTTCCCAGCACTGAGCGTAACGAATTAAGTCAAAGCTGGCTCTATCAACGATTTCGCTACTCATTGCTACCTTCTAATTTACGAATCATGCCTGTGCGACCATCAAATTCAACATAATCACCCGTTTTTAGCCACTGGCATAAATCTGGTACAGAGACTACCGCTGGAATGTTCATTTCTCTAGCCACAATGGCCGAATGGGAAAGTAAGCTACCCCGCTCTACCAATAGACCTGAAGCAGCAGGAAAGAGCATAATCCAGCCAGGATCGGTTTGTTTGGCCACCAAGATGTCCCCCACAGGCATGTGAGCATTTCTCGGATTGTCAACCACACAAACTCGCCCACGAATTAAACCTGGGCAGCAGCCAATGCCCTGACGAGTATCGCCTGAAAGGTCGGTTTCGACTCTGGTTTTTGACTGAAAATCATGACCTTGATAGGGCATACCTCTGGTTTCAAAGCGATTAGCTGGGGTTTCTTGATAACTGGCGAATTCGGCTTTCCTAAGGTTCACCAAGGCTTGAATGTTGCTAAGAGTGCTGGTGCCTTCGCAAAGGGCTAAGATTTCGTTTAGCTCGAGGTAAAAAATCTCTCTGGGGTCAGCTAGCCAGTTGAGCGCATAAAAACGACGACCCAATTCTAAAAAAAGTCTACGAACATGACCAAAGAGTCGGGTGCGTTCAAATCGGAGGTTTTCGCGGTCGCGTACTCTAGCTCTCGCTTGCCGTAAAACCCAATTAAAGAGGGCTTTTCGCAGAGGATTTTTGATTTGCTCAGCGACCTGTTTTTCTGCGATTACTCTTGGGCTGGCTTCGGTTTGAACCTTGGGGGCTAAGCTTTCAGGATGCTGCGCCAGATTGCCCACCGAACGAAGCAGTAAGAGGGGGTCATCTAAAAGGGTGGGGCTTTCCAGCTTGAGTTCTTCCAGGCAGCGTTCGCCAAATTTGGCCAAATATGCCTCATAGGCTTGTTTGAATGCTGCTTGAGCTTCAATCGCTTTCTGAATATCAAGGGCAGAATCATTACGAAGGAGCTGGGCAAACTCTGGGGTTTTAGCAGCTAGTCTGGCAAGCTCTAAAACCCTTTGGGCAGGCTCGGCGCTAATCATGCCGCCTTCTCCACTAATAAGGGTGTTTTGCAGGCTCTCGCCGCCCTCGAGCCAGCGTTCGCAGAGGCTTCTTAAGACGCCATAAAAAATCATGGCAAAAAAGTCATTGACCAGTGGTGCGTCCCAGTGGCGCAGCAGTTTGGCCTCGAGCTTGTGGTAGTGCGCTGCCAACTCATCAGCACGCATTTCGGTTAAGGGTTGAGAGGTTTCCAGCGCTGTCTCGAGCCGCTTATAAAAACGCTTGATGTCTTTGGGTAGTTTGCGCTGAGCATTCATAAGTTGGAAAATAGCAAGACCCAAATTAAGGGCGTCCCGACCTTTTGAACCCTGAGAGCTCAAGCTTGCTAAAACCTCTTCGGGCAGACTTTCTTTGACGCCCATCATCTGTTCCATAAAGCTGCGGTTTAGGCGAAAGCCAGGCAGGGTGGCTAAGAGTTTGTACCAGGATAAAAGGTTGTAATAAATGCGGCCTCTAAAAAAGCCCAGCATATGTTTAACGGTATTTTCTTGCTCGAGCCTTTTTTGCTTGGGTACACCCAGAAGTCTCAAAAGCTCGCGGTAAACGCCTTCATAAGCATAAAGCGCAAAACTAAAAGTTAAAGGCGTGGTCACACCACCGTAGCTTTCAACAATGTTGCTGTTATCCCAGATGCCCAAACTTCCCTCGGGGTCAGCTTGATTTTGCAAGGAAGTGATAGCTCTTGATTGCAATAAGTAAAGCTGATTATCTGCTATGGCCCATTCAATATCCTGAGGACGTGAAAAGTGCTGATTGGCCTGTCCAACGAGTCTGGCAATGCTTTTGAGTTCGCTATCTGTCAGGACGGCTTTATCTTGTAGGTCGGGCTCGAGGCTTTGGGCACTCACACCTTCAGAGTTGGCATCATCCTGATAATGCGCTGTGGGCTTATGAGCAATCGTCTTATCAATAAGGTCTAAGAAAGATGACACGGTGTAAGTATCGGCATCGGCTTCGCCTGAAACCAGCGCTGACCCCAGACCATAAACCGCCGAGATAATACGCCAGTTGCGCCGACCCGAGATGGGGTCAGCACCAAAAGCCACCCCTGCCTTATCGGCTTTTACCATGCGCTGTACCAGTACTGAAGGCGGTGTAGGTAGTGGGTTTAGCCCTGCTTCTTTGCGGTAGAGCAGCACCCGCTCGCTAAAGCCAGAGCGCCAGACATCGGCAAGGCGCGCGGCAACATCCTCGGCCTTAACAAAAAGAAAACTCTCGAGCTGACCTGCAAAGGAGTGGCTTAGTCCGTCTTCATCGCTGGCAGAGGAGCGAACGGCAAAGCGCTCATTTTTAGAAAGGTTTTCTAAGGCTTTGTTTAATTCATTTTGAAAGGTAGCAGAAGGATAGAGGTTCGCCAAAACGTTTTGAATGTCAAGGGCGTTTGTTAAGGTTGCTAACTGTTGTTTTGCCTTAAGGCTCAAACTTGCTTCAAACGCTTCTGGACTAACCACAAACCACTCTGGGATGGGAAAACCTGCCTGACTTAAATCAGCAAGTGCTCTGGCCTTGCCGCCCATAAGTGAGGCTTGGTCTGGAAAATCATGCAGGTACAAAAGATAGCTCATGCTTGCCAGACCCGCCAAAGCAGAGGGATGATACCTAGCGAAAGATAGAGCAGAATCGTCCAGATACCTGAGAAAAGCTCGAGCGCTTTCCCAGAACCTGCCTTTTTGCCTTGAAAACGAATAAGTAACAAGATTGCCGTTATAACTAAGATGCCAAGAACAATCGCTACTCCCCCTAAAATACCAATACTATAAGCTGCCATCATGGCTGCCAGGCTCGTAACTATGAGAGCAACTAACCATAAAAGACTCGCATTTTTTGTGCCATATAGCGCGGTGTAGGTTTCTACGCCTTTTTCTTCATCAGTGGGGGCGCGAAGTTTTCGCCCGACCTCGACCACTATGCCATTAAAAAAACTTAAGACCAGAAACCAGCCCAGTGCCGCCCTCGGGTGACCAGCACCCCCAACCAACCAATCACAGGCGCTCGCATAAAGATCGATCAGCGGCATAATCAGCATATGTGAGCCCAAATAAACCAGAGGATGCGCTTTTAGCCATTTGGTCACAAAAAACTCACGCCACATAAGTCCCCAGTAAAACCAGACAAGCAGCAAAAACCAGAGAAGTTGAGGTTTTAACCAGAGGGCCAAGCCTGCCTGAATGAGTAGAGTTACAGGTACAAGGTAGCCTAGCTCTTTTAGCTTAATAAGCCCTCTAGGAACAGGTCGATAAGGTCGGTAAGCTAGGTCATCGTCATAATCTTTAAACTCATCGGCGATACGTAGCTGCAAAAAGAAAAGTAAACACGTGATAAAGGCAGTCAGTCCGACACTAAAACTAGGAAGGGCAATGTTTCCGCGTAAAAGTGAGGAGTAGCTAACTGCCGATAGACTAAAAACAAAAATCAAGGGGCCATGCGCTAAAAGGGGAAAGCGTTCTTTTTGGTACTGCCACCAGCGTTTCATTTAGCCCCTGGCCAACCTTTCATGAGCCCGACTAAAATGACCCGAGCAAAGCGCGCCAACAATGGAAAGTTCGCCAGCTAGCGCAAGCCCAGCGCAGACTTCGGCAAAGGCTCTTGCGTGACCAGAACCTGCTAGATTCATAACGTTTAGACACGCTTGCTGGCTTGGCAGCCCTGTACCTCCACCCACGGTGCCAACAATCAAATTGGGCAAAGTGACGGCAGCATAAAGGGAGCCATCTTCTTTAAGTTCAAAACGGGTAACACCAACAGCAGATTCTGAAACGCACGCGGCATCTTGACCGCAGGCGATGTAAAGGGCTGCTAAGCCATTGGCATAGTGACCTTGAATGCCAATGGTGCCGCTCAAAATGCCACCAACCGAAGACATACGCCAGTAGTCAACCATGCGCTCAGGTGTGGTGTGAAGGGTTTTTTCCAGTAGGTCTTTGGGAATGACAACTTCGGCGCTGACCTTTTTGCCGCGTACGCTCATAAATGATTGCGAACTTGCCTTTTTATCCCCTGATAAGTTAGCTTCTAAAAAATGGTGTTTGATGGGAATGGGGCAGCTTTCAGCGATGTAGTCAACGACGGCTTTGGTTGCAATGGTAACCATATTTTGCCCCGCAGCGTCGCCAGTTTGGTACTCAAGGCGCATATAGACATGGTTTCCCTCAACGGTAAAGTGCATGTCAATAAGTTTGCCAAATCGTGTTGTGCTTTCGGCAAGGGCTTTGAAGTTGGCTTGCAAGGGAGCAGCCCAGCGCAAAAACTCGCCGACATCAATTAAATTTGCAAAGGCAAAGCCAGGTGCTCGGCTAACGCCTTCACTTAAAAGCAGGGTAGTAGCGCCTCCTGCCGCCGTAACTAAGCCACAACCCCGATGATAAGACAGTACCAGCGCTGCTTCGGTGGTTGCTAAAGGAATAAAAAAGTCGTCTTTGGCAAATAACCCATTAATGCGTAAGGGGCCAGCCAAACCAACAGGTAATTTGACCGTGCCAATAAAGTTTTCGATGTTGCGCTCATAGCTTTCTGATAGCTCGAGCGTTTCCTCACCTAAAAGCTTTGCTTTAGCCTCGGGCTTATTTAGTATTTCCCAGCGCCGCTCAATCAGCTCAGGTTTGGCATGGTGATTTCTGGGTAAACGCGCCTCTGAAGGCTCAAAATGAGGCTCGAGCTGTTTTTTTAAACGCTCTACATCCTGTTTATCAAGTAAGCGTTTTAAATAGTCGGTGACATGTTGGTTATTCGCTGACACAGGTTTGTCCTTTGCCAGAGAGAAAAAGGAAAGGTGACGGTTGGCACTTTTCCTCATTCTAGACGAAATCTTGTGTTTATGCTGTGGCTTTATCTTGGTGTTAAAATTTTTGGTGTTAAAACCTAAAACAAGTCAAACTGATTTTTATCAATGCGTCTTGCCTGATGCATCAGAACCGCATTCATAACTTCAATCGCCATGCGCGACTCTAAAGTTACGCCAGCTCTAACCCCTACACAAGGGTCATGGCGACCTTTTTTAAGCTCATGCTCAACTTCGCTTAAGTCTTTACGCACGCTTTGCTGCGGCTTGTTTATGGTAGAAGTCGGCTTAAAGGTCAAAGTGGCAACCAGCGGCATACCTGTTGTGACGCCCCCAATCATGCCGCCGTGGTGGTTGCTCTGGTAGCCCGAATGGCGTATCGGGTCATTATTTTCACTGCCGAGTTTGCTGGCAGCCTCTAAACCCACACCAATTTCGCAGGCAGTCACGGCGTTCAGTCCACCGAGGGTTCCCATAAGCTTAAGTTTCAAACTCTGATACATGGGGTCACCAATTAGAGCTGGGACATTTAGGGCGATAACTTCGACTTTTGCGCCTAGTGAATCACCTTGTTTGCGGGTTTCTTTGATGAGTTCACCGACTTCATAAGCAAAGGTTTCATCTAGCGAATAGATAATGTTTCGCTCGAGCCTCTCCAAAACCTCAGTAACCCTGGCCTCATCAGTGTGCTGAATTGTAAATAGGTCTGACAAACGCTGCTCGGTTTTTAAGGGGCCAACCTGAACAATATTTGAGAGAAAAAGGGTATCAAAATGCTGTTTTAAAGCAATGCGGGCAACCGAGCCACCTATGACATCGGTAATGGCTGAGCGGTAACTGCTGCGTCCACCCCCACGGTAATCAACAAAGCCCAAAGATTTTTTGT
>JAHEBB010000506.1 GCA_024642575.1 Trueperaceae bacterium
GTAATTAATTTCCCAGAGGGTTCTTAGCTTGTTTTTCAAGAGCAAAGGTATTGCCATCAGTTACAAAGCTTAAGACCTTTTCTGACAAACTTGCGGTAAAAGCAAAATCAGTTCCCCCTGAGTTAAAAGTTCCTATTATTCCTTGAGCATTGGCTATGGCTTTAACAGGAAAAGTCTGCCCTTTAAAACTTAGCTCCCCCGTGTAGGCAGAGCTCGAGCCTGTCAAACTCAAGCTTATATCCCCGCCCGTAAAGGTTGCAACAAAGGGATCTTCAGGTATCTGCGCCAAAGGATTTAAGGGATTTTTCTGAGGTTCAACAGTAGGCGTTGACGAAAGGGGGTTTGTTGGGCTTGGCGTTTGGCTAACGGGGCCAGGGCTTGCAACGGTTGTGCTTGGGCTTAGTTGGGGTTTAGCACCCATCCATGCCTCAACATACAACCCATCTTCAACGTACTCAAGCTGGCTTAGCTCTATTCCGGCAACATCTTTAAAGAGGCTTAACCACTGCGTTTTCATAACTTCAGCCTCTTGAACTTGACCTGTTTGCTGATAGTTTTGAATGAGGGCCAGGTAAAACAGAGACATACCTGCTAATGACTCGGCTAAAACCTGCTTTTCTTCATTGGTTTTTTGCAAAAGCTCGGGAGTTTTACTGATAGCAATACGCCACTGCTTTATGGCACCAAGGGTTTGGGCATCCGTGGGAGCACTATCTGTACCATGCAAAATATCGTAACTAAACTCGAAAAAGGCAGCCATGGCTGTTCCAATGTCATAAGGATTTTCGCCTATCCCTTGAACTAGCGTGTCATATTGGTCAAGAATTTGATTTATAGCGGTTTCTATTTGTGCCATCTCTTCAGCCGATGAAGATGCCCCCTCAGGGGCTGTTTTTAGCATTTCGACAAGCACCTTTCCCAAAAAATGCTGACCTGCGTACTGATAACTCGTATCCGCTAAAGGAACGGCATCTGCATCAGCAGCTGCCACATTACTAACACTTGATTGTACTGCTGCCGCATTGACAACACCTTCAGGGTTGATTGAATCAAAGAGTTGTGCTTGCGCCAAACCCAAAGCAAATAAAACTATGTATAGAAAAAGTTTCACCATTTAACCTCTCGACTTTCTAGGGCTCGAGCTTACTCTAATTCGTTTATAAACAGATGAATTTGTCATGAAGTGCTCACTTATTGGCCGCCAGGTATTTGCTAGTGTATACGCAATGCGAAACGTTTTTGTCAGTTTTTTTCTCATTTTTGGCTTTGCTTTTGCGCTTAATTTTCAAGAACCTATCCCTGGCACTTATGGCTGTTTTGTAAGTAGTGAAAGTTTTTTTGACCCGAATGCCCAAGATGCAGGCGCTAAACTCACGCTCGAGCCCAATAACCAGTACACCTTAATAGCAGGTAGCAGCACCGAAAAAGGTAAGTTTATTAGCAGCAGGATGGAAGATAACACAGAGTTTACCGAGCTCTTTCAAAGTGGTAGCTGGATAAGCCTGCAACCTTCAAGCAGTGTTGAGCCCTATCTGGGCATGTTCATTATTGACGGGGCAGGTGGGCTATTCGTCATTTTGCAAAACAACAACAAGTCTTGGATTCGCTGTCAGTCGCAAGATGCCAATCTTTATGAAGCCGTAAAGGTCAGGCTCGAGGCCAAAGCCAAGCGTGACGCCTCCCTTGAAGGTGCTGAGTCAAGCGGCCGAGTCCCAGTTCTTAGCCCCATGCAAGACGTTGCCCAAGGCACCTATCAGTGCTATTACAGCCGAGATTCCTATGACGATAAGGGCAACCCTGCTCCTGAACCCTTTGAAAAAAGTTTTGATTTGCAATTTTTTAGCAATCACCAGTATTTATGCACCGCCAGCTGGAATGCAGATGGTTGCAATGATCGCAGTAATGACAATAACTTTGAGCTAAGTCCTGACGGGCGTTTTACGTGGCTTGATGGCGATATGGAAATTTATTACAACGACTGGGTAAGTCGCTATGGTCAATCCGCTGATGGCATCCCTAGTTTTGTCATGTATCAGGAAGATGAAGATGTCTGGACAGGTGGACCTCTCTATGATGTTTTTAAATGCGCCCGCACAAGTGATGTTACAGACGCTGCTCCAAGTGAGCAGGCAACTGCCGAGTACGAGTTGCTGCCAGCCGATATCAAAGCACCGCCTCCCCCAGCGGGCGCAGGTGGATTATCTGGGCTGTATGCGGATTTTACGGTACGGCAAAACACCTATTCGGTATTAGGCAATAATGGTATGCCCTATATGCAGGTCGATGTTTTACCTCCAGAGTTTATGTACTTTTTACCCAACGGCTATGTTTACCGTGGCATTTATGAATGGAGCTATGAAGATTTAGATTGCCAAAGGGTTAAAAAAGAGGGTCGCCCGTTATGTGATACGTATACCCTTACCGCTGAAGGCTTCACATTTGGCAGCGAAGGACGCATGTTACCTTTGCAAGTACAGGGTAAAGACTTAACCATAGACGGTACACTATGGGCTTACCAGGAACCTGCTAGCGATTTACCCTTAGACGGTGTCTGGGAATACACCAGTGGCTTTGGAGGCATGTCAATTAGTTCTAAATTTTGGACATTTGGCAAAGATGGCAGCTTTATGATTGACCGCTCGAGCGCTGTCTCTTATGTCACGCCAGAAATCGGTGGAGCAACGACCTCCGTAGCAGGCTACAATGCTGACCCTACGAGCACAGGTCGCTATTCTATTGTGGGTAATACCATCACGCTTAGCTTTGCCGACGGTCACAAAGAAAAACGCGTCTTTAGCTTTAGCAGCAATGATAATGGCGTGATAGATAGCATTTACATCAATGGTCAACTCTACTGGTCAAGCAATTAGATAAACTCCCTAGGAATGTTTAGTGTCTTGGCACGGTTAAAAATACGAACTTCACCTTCATAGGCGTCAAGCTGGCTATTTAAAATAAACTCTGTTTCTGTACTTGTTAGCGTATTCAGCGATTCTATACGTATGTGCCAGTCATCCCTTTTAAGAAAAAAGGTATTGCTTACTTGCTGATAGGCAGAAAGCGGCTTAGCTTCTTGAATGCGGTAAAGATTTTTGACGCTTCCTCCAAAAATCAAACCATTGGCTTTGAGCTGGGTTTTACCTTCATCGGTAAAATCAGTAAAAGTATGGGTTTGGCTAATTGCGTCATGGTGATGCTCACGGCGTAACCTACCTGCCAAAACCTCAACTTCAGGCGGCGCAGCCATTTCTGCTTCAACAAATTCAGCAAGCTTTGCGTCTTCTGGCCTAAAAGGACGAATCGGTAAACTAAGATAGCTCTGCTCGGTCAGGTAGACAGTCAAAGTCACGGCTTCAGGGCTTGGCCAAAGGTGATTCCAATAAGTCGGTGACAGGGCAAGCCGCCAGTGGTGGCCCTTGGCAAGGTGATGGGCAATGGCTTCAAGCTTAAGGCTTACTTGGTAGCGTTTATGCGGCTCGAGCCTTTCGGGAAATTCATGCGAGTTTCGGTGAGTTAAATTGAGTGCACCTCTGGTTACCAGTAAGCTCTCCCCTGCTGACGAAACGTCGCAGAGCCTTACGCTAATAAGGGCTAAAGGCTTGTCACTGCTTAGCTCGAGCTTAATCTCAGGAAATCCCAAAATCTCTTGGGGCTCTTGAACAGGTTCCATGTCAAAGCAAAGCGCCAGTGCATCCTCTTTACGCTGATCGGGCGGAAAATCACCTGGATTACCATAAGGACACCAGATACCCGCATCCTGACCATAAAGCTGAGAGCCTGAAAAAGAAAGGCTCGAGCCTTCGCCAATTTTAGCTTGCAAACTTCCTTTTGACAGAAATAATTGTTTTGTCTGAATGCGAGGGCTAGGCCAGACATC
>JAHEBB010000106.1 GCA_024642575.1 Trueperaceae bacterium
GGTGGCCAGGGGCGGGATTGAACCGCCGACACTACGATTTTCAGTCGTATGCTCTACCGACTGAGCTACCTGGCCAATCTTTATTGGTAATATTATTACTAGAGTAATAATATTACCAATAACACCTTTGGCGACCCGGACGAGATTTGAACTCGCGACCTTCTGCGTGACAGGCAGATATGCTAACCGCTACACTACCGGGCCGTGCTCATTACGCGAACAAGGCGAAGGGAATGATACCCAAGTATTTTATGTTTGTCAACGGCTTATTTCGCATAGAATTTAATATTTTTAAAAATGAAAGGAAATCATGGCGCACACTTTTAAGCCTTCCTTCCTTTATAGCGATCAAACGCTTAACCAAACAAGGCTACCCATCAGCCTCACATGTCTGAGAAGTGAAGCTAGCCACAGATACTTAAAGAGCTTAGGCACACTACTAATCCGAAGCCTGAGCAAGAACTTGCGGGGTACTAATCCCAAGTTCTATTAACGCAGCTCTAATCGCTTCTGGGCCGTAGCCAAATTCTTCATGTTGTGCGTTTGGGTCACCGTGAGGAATAACGATATCTTTGATGCCAAGACGTTTTAAGGGGACTTTAAGCTGATGATCAGCTAGAAATTCGGCAACTGCACTTCCAAGACCTCCCATAATCGTGTGGTCTTCTACAGTTATCAAAGCTTTTACACTCGAGGCAAGTTCTAAGAGCATTTTCTCATCTAGGGGTTTAACAAAACGAGCATTAACAACAGCAATATTAGGCTGTCCTTGTGCAACCTCGAGCGCATAATCAAGCGTTGGCCCCAGTGCCAGAATACAAGCCTCAGTACCCGTTTTAAGGCGCTCCCAGGTTCCCCAGCTTATATCTGCCCAAGTTGTCATATCGGCGCTCTCAGCCTGTTTTACGCCCCCTCTAGGCCAGCGCATGGCTTTAGGCCCCCCAAGCTCGAGCGCTTTTTTTAGCATAGACTGCATTTCAGTAGCATTTTTAGGCATCGCAATCGACATATTCGGCAGGGCGCGCAAATACGATAAGTCGTAAATACCTTGATGGGTAGCTCCATCTCCCCCAACCAAACCAGCGCGGTCAATGGCAAAAATGACATCCAGATTTTCTAGGCAAACATCATGGATAACCTGATCAAAGCCTCGTTGTAAAAAGGTACTGTATATGGCCACAATAGGTTTTTCGTTTTGCAAGGCTAAACCTGCACCCGTAGTCACTGCTACATCTTCGGCAATACCGACATCAATATATCTACTCGGGTGAACCTTACTGTACTGATCCAAACCACTACCTATCCGCATGGCAGGCGTAATAACCCAGACACGGTCATCGCTGTTTGCCATACTGATAGCTGCGTCACCAAAGGCATCTGCCCAGGTATAGCCCTTAGCAGGGGCTACTGGAGCTTGAGGATTAAACTTGCTGGCACCATGCCAAACTATAGGGTCTGCCTCAGCAATTTCATAACCTTTACCTTTTTTGGTAATGACGTGAAGCAGGGTCGGCCCATCAAGCTGTTTTATATGATCAAGGTAATAAAGCAATTGATCGATATCATGACCATCAATAGGACCAACATAGCGAACACCCATTGCATGAAAGGGGTTTAGACTTACAGGGTCAAGAAAATGCCGGGCCGCATGTTTGGCACGGCTTCCTAACTCAGCAATCATTTTAAAGTTTCCAAGTGCCTGCTTACCCGACTTTTCAGCACGCTGAAACCAGGGTTGTACCTGCATACTGCGCAGGTAATTTTTTAACCCTCCAACATTCTCACTAATAGACATTTCGTTATCGTTAAGAATGATTGTCATACGCGGCTTAACCTGACCAATCTGGTTAAGTGCCGCCAGTGCCATCCCACCTGTAAGCGAGCCATCACCAATAATGGGAATAACCTCATAGCTCTCTTTTCGGGCATCTCGAGCCAAAACCATACCCAAAGCCGCGGCAATACTGGTACTTGCATGCCCGACGGTTAAGGCGTCATGGCTAGACTCGCTACTGGTGGTAAAGCCTGTAAGACCCCCAGGTTTACGGATACTTTCCATTCGGTCTTTACGACCCGTTAGAATCTTGTGTCCATAGGTCTGATGACCCACATCAAAGACAAATCGGTCTTTGCTCGAGTCAAAAAGGTAGTGAAGCGCTACGGTAAGTTCTACAGCGCCAAGGCTCGAGGCAAGGTGCCCACCGCCCAAAGAACATACCCGAATGATTTCACTGCGCAATTCCTGTGCAAATTCAGGCAGTTCTTCTTTATTTAAGGCCTTTAAGTCTTCTGGCCAATTAATGTTTGCTAAATACGACATGTGCCTCCAGGCGGAGCGATTTAGCAAAGTTTAGCAGAAACCGTCTACTCATTTCGGTAGCGTTCCTTTCTCTTTTAGCCCTTATTTGACATCCAAGACATTACTTGAGATCAGAAAATAGCCCTGCTCGGTACGAACTTCTCCTATAAAAGGTGCAAACCAAATTTCTTGAGCAAATTCCTCGGCAATACTGCCATCATCCTTAAGATTTCGGGTTACAAAGTTAATGACAAAAACGTCAAAGTCACCCGCAGGTGAGCTTACCGTGCGCTGATCAACCACGGTATAAACATAGCTAACTTTCAGCTCGGCGTGTTGGGCTTCAGGTTGCGCATCTGGAAAGAAAAGGTGCGCGGTCGTGTCGCCTGACCAGCTCGAGCCTGTCTTAAGCGTAGCTTCTTTAGGAAATTGCTGAATGGGCGGGTCAAAGGTTATTTCTGTGCCAGGCTTATCCTCACGTAACAAAAAGACACCATCCGGTCTAAACTGCCGATAGCGAGAAATATCAAAACCCTGTCCCTCGAGCCGAGACTTAATCCACAAATCCCCCTCAATTATGGTAGGCCCTTCAATTCTTAAAACCAGAGGCATCGAGTTAAGGGGCACATTTTCTTGCAAATAACGCCACTCAGCCCCGACTTGAAACGGGTAATAGGTAATGGCGTCAGTCAGTTGGGCAACTTCGACACGCTCACCGTTATCAGCAGTTGAAGTCGCAGGGGCACATGCCGACAAAACACCAAACATCGTCACTAGTACCAAAATAAAATACGGTACTTTAAGCTTTTGAATCTCAAATCTTGTTCTCATACCATTTCTCTTCCATCTCAACATGAGCCACACTCTAACCCAGAACCACAAAAGCAAAGATGAACTTTCTTCCAAGCTAAAATCTGCCGTTTTTAAGGTTCCTCAAAAGCAAATTCAATCCAAAGGGCTAGCCTGAAAACCCATTTTTTCCTTTGTAATATAACAACCAACCGAACCTAAGACTCGAGCAGTTCTGCTTTTGCCTTGGCAAAACGAGACTCAAGTTCACCTAATTCGCTAAAGGTTTCTTCTAAATCTTGCTTTAAAGGCAGGTCAGATGCCATCTGACTGGCTTCTGATAAAACCTGATACAACTTTGATCTTAAGGTTTTTAGCTGAGCCAGAAACGCTTTTAGCTCTTCTTCAGCCTGTTCGGCCGAGCGGTTTAATGTGTCTTGCTGTTCATCTTCAGCATTAAGTTGCAGGGCATAAGCTTTCAACTTTGTGCCATGTTCTGCTTTTGGATAAGCCAATTTTAAGAGCAGGGCCACCCGAAGCACAAATCCTTGTAATTCAGGTTTCAAAGTGCGATTTGCTGTCTCGGCGTGCTTGGCAACATCTTTATAAATAGCACTGGCCTCACCCATAAGCTCTCGGTAAGGCTGCGCTAAACGACTTAGTTGTTGGGGGCTAACAGGGTCCTCGAACTTTTTGTTTCTAGTTTGAGATACTCCACTAAAAATCCCCCAAAACCCCAAGGCGATGACAGCTATAAGAATGAGTCCTAATTCAACTGTTAATACCATAGTAAATATCTTTCTTGTCAGATTACTCTGACCTTGCCTGATATTTTAAACCTTTGACAGCTCCTACGCCTCATACTTTTGCAGGCCTGGATACATAACCAAATTAGGCTTCAAAGCTTGTTCTAACCGCCTGGTAAACGCTCGAGTCTGCGGGGTCAAACTTGTTTAAAAGGGCAAGGTAACTGGCTACCCAAAGACTTATATACCAAATAACCAAATTATAAGCACCTGCATCGGTTGGGGCAGTTCCAACATTCCCAAAAGGTAGAGCAATACGCTCGAGCTGAGCAATGCGACTTGAAAGTACTTCTTCGACCAGCGTAAGCTCCTCATCTTTGTCACCAAGTATAACGGCAACCATGTCATCACCAAGCTGATGCCTGGTTTCAAAAGCGCCTGTCAAAACTTCTAAAGGATGCTCTGCTGTAGTCATTGCTAAAGACTTAGCAACCCGACCAATAAGCCGCTGTACCAAGGCCATAAGACCCCTTTGCCTACGACTTGCCAGTAAAAAGGGTACACGGTTCCAGAGTGTCCAGGCCAGCGTCTTGGCTGGGTTTTGGGCAGTTTCGACTTCTGGCATTAAAACTTTAGCAAGATCTGCCATGACCTGATTTGCCTCGAGCCAGTCTTCTTTATGCCCTGTCGCGTGTGCCAGATAACCTGCATAGGTATAGGTACTCAAAATATCTGGCGGAACGGCTAAACTCGGCTGATGCACGCCATGGCCTAAAACCACGACCTCAGCACCCCCTAACTCAGCACTTAGCTTCATGGGCGCAACTTCACCATAATCAAAGCCCCCAGCAAAAATAAACTGTGTCCCCGAAACCACCAAATGCGCATCTAGCCAGCTTTCAAATAGCTGTGGTAGGCTCGAGGCTTCACCGTAGGCTATCAGCCCATAGGGTTCTTTACGAAGTCCATCAGGGCCATCATAGGAATGGGGTAATTGGGCTAATCGAGAAAGCAAGTTAGTCGAGTCTAAACTTGTAATGTTTTTAAGATCATCTAACATGACTACAGTTTAGCGGTTAAAAATGAAGGGGAAAGAAAGATAAGGCAGGAAAAACCAAGCCCTAACTTGGCTTGTTTAACCTCGAGCCTATATCTTTTCGATAATGGGCCTCAGGAAAGTCGATGGCTGCAACAGCTTCATACGCGATTTTTATAGCTTCTGGCAAACTTTTAGCAACAGCGGTAACCCCTAAAACACGTCCACCCGTTGAAACCAAATGTCCATCCTGCTTGGCTGTACCTGCATGAATCACCGTCACCTTCTCAGGCAAGTTTGGAATCGTTATAGGAATATGCTTTTTGTACATTCCAGGGTAGCCCGGCGCTGCCATAACAATGCAAGCCGCAGCGTCATCTGACCACTCGAGCCTGATATCTTTAAGTTTGCTGTCAATCACGGCCTCAAAAACATCCAGCAGATCTGTTTTTAAAAGCGGCAAAACCACTTGCGTTTCAGGATCACCAAAACGGCAATTGAACTCTAAAACTTTAACATCCCTATCTGTAACCATAAGGCCAATAAACAAAACACCTTTATAGTCAATGTCATCTTTTTTAAACCCTGCCAAAGACTTTTCAATGATGTCGTTACAAACATATTGATATTGCGACTCGCTAAGTAAGGAAACAGGCGCAATCGTCCCCATGCCACCCGTCATATCGCCCCTATCTCCATCAAAGGCTTGTTTGTAGTCTTGCGCTAAAAGCATGGGAGCGTAGGTCTGACCATCTAAAAAAAGCAAAAAGCTAACCTCTTGACCCTCCAGAAAATCTTCTATGACCAATTCGCCACCCTCAGGCGCATTCAAAATGTTTTCAATAGCTGCCCTTGCCTGCTCTTTGTCAGTGGCGACCGTTACCCCTTTACCCGCAGCCAGATTTGAGTCTTTGACCACAATGGGCACGCCTACTTGCTCAAGATGCTCGAGCGCCAAGATGGTATCAGTAAAACTCTGATGGCTCGCCGTTGGAATCTGATGACGCTCTAAAAACGATTTACAAAAGACCTTTGAACCCTCGAGCTGAGCCGCTTTTTTATTAGGTCCAAAAATGCGCAAACCTTCAGCTTCAAAAGCGTCTACGATGCCTGCAACCAAAGGCACTTCTGGCCCAACAACAGTAAGATCAATAGCCTTTTCTTTTGCCAGCGCTAAAAGCGATGAGACTGATGAGTCAGTAGTCAGACAGGTCGCCACTTCTGCAATACCTGCATTGCCAGGGGCACAAAAAATTTCAGAGACTTTTTTACTCTTTTTTAAAGCCAAAATGATGGCATGCTCTCTACCACCACTGCCAACAACCAATACGTTCATAGGACCGCCTCAAACTTAGCCTTGCCTTCTAAAACTAACCTTATAGCTTCTGGGTACGCCAGATGCTCCTGTTCTAAAATGCGCACCGACAAACTCTCTTCGGTATCGGTAGCAAAAACAGGAACTCGCTTTTGTAAAATGATAGGCCCTGTATCTACCCCTGCATCTACAAAATGCACCGTACACCCTGCCTCACTAACCTTAGACTCGAGCGCCTGACGTTGCGGGTGAAGCCCTTTAAACTCAGGCAACAAACTCGGGTGAATGTTTAAAAGTCTCCCCTGCCAGCGTTCGTTAAACTCGAGTGAAAACAGCCTCATAAATCCCGCCAGACAAATTAGGTCAATCTGCTCAGCTTCCAAATAATGTTCTGCTTCCCTTTCAAACGCCTTACGTCCTAAACCATCTTTATCTTTTTTTCTTGCTGGAAAAGGAAAGGTATAAGCAGGAATACCCCTAGTCAGGGCTTTTTCTAATGCGCCAGCGTCAGCATTATCAGACATCACCAGACTTACGCTCGCCAAGGAATGTCCTTTAGGAAAGTTAGATAAAATAGCGTCAAGATTGGAACCGCGACCTGAGGCGAATACGGCGAGTCTGGCAGGGCGATTTAAAGGAAATAACATAACGTCAAAGTTTACCCTAAGAATGTGATTTCCTCTAGAAACAAAAAGCAACTAAAAGCTCAGATATTTTCCTATAAAAGTTAAAAAGCACAAAAGCAATACACTAGTATGCCTCAGATTTCGCCTGAGCGAAAGCTTAAATCGCTCGTGCTCTTCACGAGCCAAAACAAAACGTAAGATAAGTCTGGCTAAGAGCAACAAAGCAAAAACTAAAATAAAAGCTTTGTAATTTAGCAAGTCGCTTACAACAACGATGCCTACCGCAGCAGCAAAAAGATTAAGGATGCCCCAAGGTTTTAAAAAGAGTGTCAGGGGTTCAGCTATGCGTAGGCCATAAAAGTGCTCGAGCCAGCTCTTAGCCCGCTCTGGTAAAAATACAAATAGTCCACCAAGTATTAAGTGATCTAAAACCAGACCTAAAAAGCATAGATAAAAAAGGATATTAAACAAAGCCATACGTATATGCCTTTACTGACCGAAGACCCAACAAAGCTAACACCTGCTCTCGTAACCCCATCATACTCAATTTGGACTTCGCAGTAGCATTTACGTCTTTGGCTGAATGTGATACATAATATAACTAGCTAGTGCTTTATTTCACGATTTTCTGTTTGAGTATTTTTTGTTGTGCAAAAATCTTTATTGACTTAGTTGAAATCGTTTATAACCGTTACACCTGTTTGGGAAAACTGGCCCATGGCAGCTAATTCTGCACCAGCTTGCGCTAAAGAAACCGTTTTACCAATGAGACGTTTGGGCTCGAGCCTTCCTCTAGCGATCATGTCAAGCATGGCTGGATAGCGGTGCGCTTGCATCCCATGAGAACCGTATATTTCTAATTCTTTGGCAATGACTGCGTACATAGGAATATTGGGGTTGGCATCATCGGCGAGCATCAGACCAATTTGAATGTGCCGACCGCGTTTGCGCAGCGAGTGAATCGAATTGCGGCAGGTGATCTGTGAACCCAAAGCGTCAATCGAAACATGAGCACCACCGCCCGTTAAGTCTCTAATCGCTAAATGCGGTCTTCCCTCTTTGGCATTGATGGTCGCGATAGCACCAAAAGACTTGGCAAGCTCGAGCTTGCTATCATCTATATCTATAGCAATGACCTGCGCCCCCAAAGCTGCACCAATCATAATGGCTGATAAACCCACACCGCCGCAACCATGAACGGCTAAAAACTCTCCAGGGCGAAGCTTTGCCTGGTCAACTACCCCTCTAAATGCAGTCATAAAACGGCAGCCCAGACTTGCTGCTTCTACAAAGTCCAGGGTTTCAGGTAACCGCACCAGATTTACGTCCGCCCTTGGAATTGCGACAAACTGCGCAAAGGCTCCCCAACCCGAAAAGCCTGGTTGGTAATCGTTATTGCAAATATGCTGATGCCCACTTAAACACTCGTCACAGGTACCGCAAGCGCCACAAAAGGGCGTAGTTACTCTGTCTCCTACTTGCCAGTGCTTCACCTCTGAGCCAAAGTCCGTAATAACTCCTGAAAGCTCATGTCCTGGCACATGGGGCAGCTTAATTGAAGAATCATGCCCCATCCAGGCATGCCAGTCACTACGACAAATACCGTTGGCTTTGACTTCTATGATTACTCCATCACTTGGGCAAACAGGGTCAGGAACCGTCTCAAGGACTAAAGGCTGGGCGAATGCATAAAACACTGCTGCTTTCATGAAGGCATTATGACATGACCGAAGCATGCTTTTTGGCAGGTAGAATGGCCAAATGCGAATTATGAGCTTGAATCTCAATGGTATAAGGTCTGCCTATGGAAAGGGCTTGATAGACCTCTTGAATGATAAGCAGCCAGATGTTGTCTGCATACAGGAGGTTAAAGCTCATGAGGCCGATATACCTGCTATTCCTTTGGACTACTTTTCCAAGTTTCACTGCGCCGAACGCAAGGGTTACAGTGGGGTTGGGATTTTGAGTAAGCTCGAGCCGAATAAGCATAGCTGTGGTATAGAAGTCAAAAAATACGACACCGAAGGTCGGGTTTTACGGGCTGACTTTGGTGATATAAGCGTACTTAGTGTTTATGTACCCTCGGGCTCGAGCGGTAGCCCAAGGCAGGTTTATAAAATGCAGTTTTTAAAAGTATTTAAAACCCATGTCAAAAAGCTTTTGGCTGAAGGTCGTGAGCTCATTATTTGTGGTGATATAAATATTGCCCATCATAAAATTGACCTGACCAATTGGCAAAACAATCAAAAAAACAGTGGCTTTTTACCTGAGGAACGCAGTTGGCTAGATGGCTTTTTAGCTTTGGGTTTGGTCGATGCCTTTCGCCAGTTTGCTGGACCAGACAAGACGATGTACTCGTGGTGGTCTCTACGTACCAATGCTCGGGAAAGAAATGTAGGTTGGCGTTTGGATTATCAATTTACCACGCCAAAGCTAGCTGAAAAAATCAGCTTTGCCGACATCCCCATGGAACCCAATTTATCCGATCATGCGCCCGTTATTATCGACTACGACATTTAATATTGAAGCTCACTTGTAGATGAGCCTCATGTTCGTTTGGAGCAGCTTAAGTCAACTTTTTTCGCACGTTCATGCGTGTTGCAATAAAAACACCAAGACTAATCAGAACAATCCCGACCGCATGAAACCACTTGAAGCTCTCGCCCAGAAATAGAATGGCAAGAATGGTACCAAAAACGGGTGTCAGGTAAGCACTCAATCCTGCTCGATTTGCCCCTATAAGTTCAACCCCTCGGTTATAAAAAAGGTATGACAAAATCGAAGGGAAAATGGCTACATAGAGAAAGCTAAATAGCGTAATGGACGATAAGGTAACGGGTCTTCCTGAAAATGTTTCAATCATGTAAAACGGAAAAATCATAGGAAAACCAAGCAAAAAGGTTGTAAATACAAAGCTTAAAGGATGAATATTAGGGCGTTTTTGTAAAAGCACCGTATAACTTGCATAAAAAATCACTGCAATCATAATGATGGCGTCGCCTGGGTTTAGTCGGAAAGCCAAAAAGATAGCCAAGCTACCTTTAAAAATGATAAATGCTGCCCCCAAAAAAGCAATGACAACCCCCAGTATTTGCAAAGGGCGAATAGGCACTTTGAAAAAAATTCGGGACAACAAAAGTACAATAGCCGAAAGCAAGGTTTGTAACAGAACTGAATTAACTGCCTGGGTGTATTGCAAACCTGTATAGAGTAGGGTATTAAATGTGCCAACCCCTAAAAAGGCTAGCAGCAGCACAATAGCTAAATGTTTCTTTATTGTTTTCAGATCTTTCAAAAACGGCTTCCAGGCAAAGGGGGCTATGAATAAAGTAGCAAGTGTCCAACGCCAAAAGGCTAAACCAATGGGCGGAATTTCAGCACGGACAGCGCGGCCCAAAACCGAATTTCCTGCCCAGAAAAGTATGGCTAAGGCCAGAAATAGATACGCCCTTGCCCCGCTAGCCTCCTGTGTTTCAGAATTCATTCGCGAATTATATGCTTAAATCTAGCGCTTCCCTTTGATGTTTGTTACGAGCAAAACCCCTATCTAACCTTAAGGGCTTAGTTATTAACTCAGCTTCCTTGCTTGACAACTTAGAAAGAATAAGCAAAAATAACTGAGCTTATAAGTAATCTACTTTTAAGCGACTCATCAAGAGCGGCTAAGAGAACTGGCTCTACGACGCCGCAGCAACCAGCCTTCATATAGGTGGGTGCTTCCTCCAGCCAGACTAAGGTCACGATGGCCTAGAGTCGGGAAAGATGAGAAGGATTTTATGGCTCCTTCTTAACAATTTTTGGGTTCTGCGACAGGGTGTGTATCCATCTTTGATGGCAGAGCAAGTGCAAGTTAATTCTTGCAGAGAAAGGTGCTGTTTATGTCTAAACTGAGTCAAAAACTTGGTAAACAATTTGTGGTTACTGCCGAGCTCGAGCCGCCCAGAGGTAGTGATACCAGCGACTTAGTAAAACAGGCCAGGGATGTTAAAGATTACGTTGATGCTATAAACATTACCGATTCACCTATGGCAAGCTTGCGCATGAGTTCGATTATTGCGGCTTACACCTTAAAGCGTGAGCTCAATTTAGAGACAATCTTTCACTTTACTTGCCGTGACCGTAATAGCCTCGCCTTGCAGGCAGAACTATTGGGAGCAGCAAGTTTGGGGCTCGAGCATGTGCTTGCCCTAACAGGTGACCCGCTTTCAAGAGGCGATCATCCTCACGCTAAGGGGGTCTTTGAAGTTGACCTAACAGGCTTAATCCAGCTTATAAAAACCCTTAACAGCGGTCATTCTCAGGGTAAAGATTTAGATAGCCCAACCCATTTTAAAATCGCCGCCGCAGCCAATCCTGGAGCTAAAGACCTAGCTTTAGAAAAGGCAAAGATTGAAGCAAAACTTGCTGCTGGTGCAGATTTCTTTCAAACCCAGCCCTTATTTAGCAAGGAAGAGGTTTTAAGGTTTCTAGATGCTTTTGCTGGGGTTTCTCCTGCACCTATTCTCTACGGCATTTTGCCATTGCGCAGCGTCAAAATGGCGGAGCGAGTAAGCGCATGGTGCAATGTACCCGAGCAATTAATCCAAGAACTAGAGACCGAAGGCGAACGTGCTGGTTTACGCTGGGCAAAACGGCTTATTTCTGAGCTACAAGAGTTAGGTGTTGCAGGCATCCACCTTTACCCCTTAGGGAAAACATCTATCGTTTCTGGCCTTTTAGACGAAAGCTTAAGCCCTAGTTCTCTGGCAGCTTAGGATTTAAACTGCCAGGTTCCTCCAACTCGCTTTGTTAACAAGCCACCTTCTTTAGTTTGCGATTCAAGTCGGTAACCCATCCGCTGATAATAATGCAGCAGTTCATCTCTTGTATCATCAAGAAAAAGGGTCAGGGTCGGTATATTTCTGCGAATAGCGAGGGCTTCGACCTTGGTCATAAGCCAACGACCATAGCTCCTGCCTCTGGCCTCTGGCAACGTTGCAATACGATCAACTTGCCAACCGTCACCGTCTTCGCGCCAGCGAAGGGCGCAAAGCATTTTACCCGTTTCATCCTCGAGCATGAGTCCTCCGCCATGCTCGAGCCAGTCTGTCATGGTCTCATAGGTCTCGAGCTTATTTTCTCGAGCCTCATTATAAAGACTCACGAGATCAGAGCAGTCTTTAAAGCCAGCCCAGCGTAATCGGGCAGCTTCAAATGCATGAGATATCGGTTCCGATTGTTTTGCTTGACTGCTTGCCATCATAAGGGTTCCTTTCAATGAAAAACCCAAGAGCCTTCTTGCCCAAACGTTTAAGTTCCCCAATTAAGGGGCTTAGCTACGTCGGTTATAAAAGAGTACTTGGGTCATCTTGGTAAACTTGGGGTAAGCTTGTATCTTTATACACTCACCTAAATATTACTGCACACGGTATCATGCGTGCTGTTCAGGGTCAATAGAAAAATCGAGCCAAAACTGGCTCGATTTTTCAAAGATTCCTACCATTTTCCTTAAACGGTCTTACTTAATAAGCCTAAATTCTCTGGCTAATTCCTCATTATCTCGTTTCAAAGTACGCATCCGGTTGTTATAAGAAAAGAACTCCACAACAACCGCAACGATATTAATCAAGTAGATGATGGCTAAGAGAATGTAATCCCAGCGTCTACTTAAGCCAATTCCAAAACCCCAGTTAAAAATGTCTGCCAGGGTATCTAAGCCAATAATGGCCCAAGGAATAAGTAAGAGTAGACCCCACATCTCATCGGCAGCACCACTTCCTGGTATCAACAAAGCCATAAGATGATATAGAGGGTTTCTCGGGGCGTTTCTAGCGAGCCTGGGCCTTGGAATAAAGAGCCAGATAAGTGTAACGGCTGCCCACAGGAAAAACAAAACCATGATGATATACCAGACATATTGACTTAACCAGGGAAGTCTCGAGCCACCCCAGGCAGGTAAAGGATTCGCCAAACGTAAAGCAGTCCACGGGTTTCTAAAAGTGCGGCTAACAGCGGCCTGCCAGCTGCCGGCTGTAGCTGCTTGAATATCCTCCTGGCTAGGTACAGCTAAAATAGCTTGACCCACCAAATAATCCTTCTGGAATAAAAAGGCATCGACTTTTTTGCCTGTATTATAGTTTGCTTCTGGCATGTTCCGAGTGAGGTCTAGCGCAGCACTATAAAGTGCAGGGTTATTCGTCAATGCTGCCAAATTATTCAGAGCAGAGGCGACATTTGGCGCTGCGTTATACTCGGTTTCGGCCTTCGCACTGTCACCTGCAACCTGAGCCGCATATCCACGAATAAAACTGCCTCGTTCACCCATTAGGTCAGCATTTGCCAGAGCGACTTGAGACTCGGCATTTAGACTTCCCGAATTAATGCTTAATGTTTGCACACTTTGGTTATTCCAGGTTGCCAGCCCTGCCAAAAGGAGAGTAGCAGCAAAAAGGAGAACCAGAACCAGTTTTTCAAAGCTACTGTAGTAACGCATGACATAGAGCCTTGGCACCGCGCCAGATGAGCGACCCATAGCTTTGCGACGACGTAAAAACAAGCTTTGAGGAGACCAGTATTTGAAAAGCAAAGTAAGGTGCAACGCTAATATGGCAACCAGAAGGGCAATGACACTGTACCAACCTGCTCTACCAAGCAGGGCAAAGAAATTTTCTAATACTGTAGCGACACTACTTCGGTTTCCACTGTTACTAATGGTACGCCACTCTTGGGCAGCCTTACGCCCATCTTGTTTTGAAACAAGGCTGGCATAGTCACGCATCGTTTCAGAAACTTGAGGGGTATCTGGCGTAACAAAATATTTTAGCCAGTTTGCCCAGAAATTGGCTTTGGCACGGTCACCCGTTGCAATTGCAGACTCGAGCGGGCGAAGAGGAAAATTATAGTTTTCATGGAGATTAATATCTCTTAGGAGTCTGGGGTCATAGCCTCGACTTGCAAAATCGCTCATAGCTTTATTCATGGCTTGAGTTGCTAAGTCTTCTTGTCCTGCGTCTAAAAGCCCACGGGCAATCCCGGCCAGATCATAAAAGGTTTGGCCTTTTTCAACAGCAGCGCTGTAGGCAGCTGGATTACTGCTTTCTTGTGCTACTTTCAAAGCCAGCCAAGGATTGCTTGGATCTTGCTCGAGCCTTTGTGCTGGGTTTACAACTTCAGCTTCATTTTTTAGCCAGCTATAAAGTTCTGGTTCAGCTGAAAATCTAACGGGTTCCGAGATCGTTCCTTTAACAAGATGAACCGTTTCTGTCTCAGCACCTATTTGACTCACTACTGCCAAATCTTCCTCAGAACCTGAGACTCCCGTAATTTGGCCTGCTAGCGCCCAACGGTTTAATACTTGACCGTTTGCATTATCAATTTCTATCAGGCTGTTTCCGTGACCAACATAAGTCGTTGTAGATGCAGCAAATAAGCCCTGGGTTTCACCACTGGCTTCTGGAAACTCGAGCGTCCAGACGGTCTCACCCTTCACTTGACCAAGGACTGACATGCCCTCAATAGCTGCGGTTACTGAGCTGGGGTCAACATTGACGACAGGTGTTTGTGCTACTGGTTCTTGAGGTACTGATTCCTGAGTTGCAGTCTCCTGACTGGTTGAATCTTGAACCATTTGGTCGGCTTGAACGGGGGCGTCTTGTGTTGGAGATGGCTCAGTTTGAGCAGCTTGCTCAGGGGTCGCAACGTCCGTAGCTAAAGGAAGCTCTTGAGTTTGGCTTTCGGTGGTTTGGGCTTGTACTTCAGCAACTGCTACATCTGAAGTTTCAGTAGAGGTTTCTACGACTGTCTCCGTCGTCTCAACCTGAGCTTCTGGAGTTTCAGATGTTTGAGTAGATTCCGTTGAACCTGTGCTTTCGGTCGCCTCTGATACGCTACTCGTTT
>JAHEBB010000507.1 GCA_024642575.1 Trueperaceae bacterium
TCAGGTATCTTAATTGTTTTAGATCAAGTTGAGGAGTGGTTTAAACCTTCGCAGAGCTTTTGGGTTCAAGAGCTTATGACAAGTAGCAATAATCAGATTCATGTGCTCAGCTCAGTTAGAGCAGATTTCTTAGAGATTTACCTTAACACCCTAGCCATGCAAGTACCTCTTTTTTACTTAGGAATGGTTCCTGATCTAAAAGAACTTATCGAAGCGCCCTTAAATGAATTAGGTATGGGTCAGCTCGAGCCTGGACTCACAGAGCGCCTACTTGATGACCTAAAAGGAGAAACCAACCCCTTACCCCTGATCCAATTTTGTCTTCACGAACTCTGGCAAAAACGAGAAGGTTATTTATTAAGCCATAAAAGCTATGACAGCCTTGGCGGGATTAAGGAAGCCATAAGCCATTATGCTGAAGCTTGTTTTCAAACGTTTAGTGAAACCGAGCAATCTCAGTTAAAAACCATCTTTGTTCAACTCATTCAACCAAGTAGTGAAAAACCCACTAAGCGAATCGCAAATCGCCAGAGCTTCGCTACCGAAAGTCAAACCCTTATCGACAAACTGGCTAACCAACGTCTTATAAATCTGGGGGAACAGGGCAGGCTCGAGCTAAGCCACGAAGCCCTCATTAGCACATGGCCAAGGCTTTATGACTGGTACGAAATAAGTAGAGAGTTCAGGGTATTTCAGGAAAGACTTAGGGAAAACCTAGCTGACTATAAAAAACATGAACACCCTGACTATTTACTTAAAGGTTTACCTCTAGCGGAAGCCGAATCTCACCTTGGTGAAGCACTAGAGGCAGATGAACTTAAGTTTATAGAGGTAAGTCAAGAGCAAGCAGAAAGCCATAAGCAAGAAGAGATTAATGCAAGCAAGCATAAGCTTAAAATACAGCGCCGCCTTAGCCAAAATTTGGCGCTGCTGGTCTTCGTTAGCCTATTAGGAACAGGGCTAGGGTTTTATTTGTTTTGGCAAGCTAGTTCTCAGGAAAGGTTAGCCAAGAATGCGCAAGGGTTTGCTGAAGAGCAAGCAAGGCAAGCTATGGTTGCGCAACTCTCAGCCCAGTCACTCCTTGCCAATCAGAATTCACCTCAAAGCAAAGAAGGGCTAAGCCTTGCTTTTGCAGCCCATGAGCTAAGGCTTGCTGATCTGGGCACCAATCTGCAAATTGGTCAGCACACGAAACAAGCGTTTGAGCTTCCAGCAGAAGCCCTTGCTAGTCAAGTTGACAAAGGGGTTATCAGGCTTATTACCAAGGATGCAAAGCTGTTACAGTTTGATCTTAGAACGGGTCAAAACTTATTTGAAAGACAGCTCGAGCTTGGCTTTAAGGCCACAACCACCAGAGCCCTAGGCGCAAGCATGCGTAGTGCCGAATTTGCCCCTGATGGCAGTTTGCTTTTGGGTATGAGTGATGGCAGCTTGTGGCAGATGTCAGAAACGGGCGAAAAGCTGTCTGAAACATGGCTGCAAGACGAGGGCATAACCGTTTTAAAAATGAACCCCGATGGCAAAAGTTTTGTGAGTACCGGTCAAGGGGATAGCAGTTCTTTACGTTTCTGGAACTGGCCGAGTCTAAGTTTGAAAAAGGAGCTTAAGCGACCCCACTATAGAGCCTTAAATGCCCTAAGTTTTAACGCTGATGGCACGCGCTTAGCTACGGGCAGTATAGATACCAGCCTTAATGTATGGGACACAAAAACCTACAAACTTCTGCATAGTTTTACCCCCTACCAGCTCGAGCTTGGGCTTACCTACCCCGACATTCAGGGCATACCCTCAGAACCGTTTAATAGGCAAGCTTGGGTAACAGCCCTAGCTATAAGCCCAGACAATAAGCTTTTGGCAAGAGGTGGTTATGACGGCAGTGTTACCCTGATTGACTTAGAAACCCTGAAAAAATCAGAGCTTAAGCTACCCAAACAACCTCAAGTGGTAAGCGCCTTAGCCTTTAGCCCAGATAGCCAGAGTTTAGTGGTTGGGAGTCAAAGTGGAACCTTAAGAGACTACCGCATAAATGGCTCAGAAACTATTTACTACCAAGGAAGCCCTAGCGCAATTCAAAGCTTAAGGTTTACGGATGCAGATCACATTCTAAGCTCGAGCAAAGAAAGCTTAACAAGTTGGGAAATTACTCAGGTAATAAGTCCAAGTTTAATCTTTTCAGGTAGCCGTGAAGCCCGTTATTTAGCTTTAAGTCCTGACGGTGAAACCCTAGCCATTGCCAGTAGTGACCGCAGTATTTACCTTTATGATCTAACCTCAAAAGAGCAAAAAGCTAAACTTAGCGAGCTTGATCAAGTCTGGGCAAATCTTGCTTTTAGCCCTGATAGCAAACGTCTTGCCGCTTCATCGGGCTGTTGCAATTTTGTAATCTGGAATCTAGAAAGCAATAAGCCTGAAACCACAGTGTTTGAAAACCAAGAAGGTATCGAAAACCTCATATATAAAGATGATACTCACTTGCTGCTAAGTCACCGAGGTGGCACAGATAGCTTTGATATTGCTACGCAAACCTTAAGCCTATCTGCCTTTGCTACCTTTGAACAAGACAATCGCAGCTATACCCAAACGCTCGAGGGGTTAATCGATGAAGAAGGTCGTTTTATCCCAGTTAGACCTTTTCAGCCTTTTCGCTTTAACCCTCTAACAGATCTATATGTCGTGAGTGATATGGAGCAGCTCTATCTTTGGAACGCCACAACTCAGAAAAAAGTGAAAGATTTAAAAGGACACACCGAGTTCATCACTGTTTTAACGATGAGTCAAGACCATAAATTACTGGCAAGCGCTGGGGTTGACAGGGGTATCATTATTTGGGACGCCCAGACAGGAGAGCAGTTAAGCGAGCCACTTCTGGCACATGTAGATGGCATACGCAGCCTCATCTTTCACCCAACAAAACCTCTTTTGTTTAGTGGCAGTCAAGATGGGCGAGTGATTATGTGGGAGCTAACTGACAAAATTGTTTCAAGATGAACACTCAACTAGCTACCCATGTGGGCAAGAGCGCGGCTTATAGGTCTAAACTCAGCCTTTAACAATTGCCCTATATAGCGCACCATTCGACTAGTATGCCGTGAGCGCACTTGATCAGTTAGGACGATTGAGTCATGCGGCAAATTTCCCACACCTGCTTTGAGGCGTGGGTAAAGATGCGGCGCTATATTTGCCCAGACTTGATTATGGTGAGTCGTTATTGGAACAACGATAACCATGTCATAGCAAGGCACACCTACATTTTCAGGTAATCCAACCACAATGGCGGGGCGATACCCTTCTTGCTCACGGTTTTGCGGATTGTGTACTGGAAAGAGCTCGGTGATGATGTCACCTAACTCGAGCTTGTTTGCACTCATTGCTTTTCTAAGCGCAAAGGCTCACCTATCATCAAAGGGTCAATATCTCCCCAGTTATAAGGTTCATAGCCCTCTAACTTTGAAAGCTCAGCATCATGCCAGGCTCTTGTTTCGTCATCCATTACTGCTGACTTTTCAGTAGGCTGCACTCGTCCTAACAGTTTGATAAGACTCTCGAGAACCTCGCTATCTAAGGTCTCAAGCTTCTTGCTGATCGTTTCAATCTGTTCATGACGTGTCATTAATAAAGTGTAGCAAAAAGTTCACACCTACGTATTGGACACTAACGATAAAACCAATGCTTTTGGTAAGCGATTAAAAGAGTCACTATTTTCTGAGGATAAGTTATGGATAAATTCTTTACCAAGAGCACCACGCTCGAGCGGCTGGGAAATTTGGGTTTTGGCTTTATGGCTGTTGGCTCGAGTGCTCATATGCCTAGTATTGACTGAGTAGTGGACTAAATTTGTAATTATTTAAAATTTTAAAAGCTTCTTGCATA
>JAHEBB010000508.1 GCA_024642575.1 Trueperaceae bacterium
AAATCAACGATGCGGTAGTTAGAGGCAAAAGGAACAGCGGGTTTTGTACGAATGGCTGTCAAAGGATAAAGGCTCGAGCCTCTAGCTCCTGCTAGCACCATACCGATGACCTTCTTTTTGATATCGGACATAGAATCTCCAAACAGGGTTCAACCTTGCCTCGATAAAGAGGCGTCAGGAAACCCATGCTATTTGTCAACTTCATTGTCGTTCGCTAATTTAGCTTATTTTATATGTTCAACTAAAACTGTCAAGTTGATGGAAATCATTTAAGAGAATCAGAAAATAGGCTTGGTTATAGCAAAATGCTAAATGTTTGAGGGATAGAATGCTTAAACGTTTGATTGGAGGGTGCGAGACCAAACGGCAAATATAGTGCATTAACAAGTTCAACACTATAAAGAACGCAGGGAAGCATATTGTAAGCTTTTCAAGTTAATTTTCAGCAGGGAACAGCGGAATTTGACCGAAAGAAAGACCATTATGGTAGAGCCTGAGAAGTCCTTGTTCATCACTCGAGATCATGCCATTACTGTTGAAGTCGGTGCCAGATTGCATATGCTTAAGCATCTCCAGAAGATCAGCATTTATGCTTTTGGCCTCGTCAACAGAATCAGCTGAAAAGATTTGTAACGTTTTCTTGATCGCACTATCAACGATAGTTAAATTGTTTTGCGCGCTCGAGTCCAGAATATTGGAAAATACACTGGTATAGGTAGACATAGATTCAGAGTCTTGTGCAGAATTGGCCTCTTTCTGTGCAAAAATTAGGTAATTTTTAACACCAAAGCCATCTCCAGGATTTTCAGGAATGTTATTTTTGTCAAGGTCGCCGTAAAACTCTCCGATTTCTCCTGACAGAATATTGACAACGTGTTCGGCATGGCGAATAGCTGTATCGGGGTCTCCTGCCTCCAAAGCGTCATGCATAAAGCCCGTATGGTCTATGGCAATCTGTAATTGCTGCGTAGCGCCAGCCAATAAGCCATGATAGATTTTATTAGTTGTAGGGTAGGCGATAAGCAGTTTTCTAAGAAAATCAATAAGATCAGTTGGTAGACTGCCTTTGGCTAATATTTCCTGGGAAACTTGATTGGGTCTGGGATCGCTATCAGGTTCTATGCTGATAATAGCCCCCTTAAAATTACCCAGTAAGACTTGTTCTGCGGATGATTCATAGGAAATAGTGCCATCTTCTACCTCGAGCCTTTCGGCTAATAAGAGCGTGGCATCGTCCTGATCATCGGTGAGCCACAAGGCATAGTGTTTTGATCTTGGCGGATTGGTGATATTATTAAGTTCTAAGCTAAAGCAACCTGAGGGTATGTCGCCATAATCAGTAAAACGCACATTACCAACTGGCAAGCTGTTTCCTGGGCCTAGAATCATAGGGTTACCTTGGTAAAAGGGAGAACAGGTGACGGTATCAGTCGGTTCGGTGGCGACTTGTACTTCAGCTTCGGGCTTGCCTTTTATAAAACTCAAATCAAGATTAAATGCCACAAGTAAGATAACGAGGGTCAGAAGGGCTAAGCTAGACAAGCCTATAATCCAGCGACTTAAGTTTACTAGTTGGGGTTTGGCATTCACATCGCTTATTGCCTGGTTAGAGGAAAGGGGAGGGGGTAAAGTCGGGTTTGTTGGCACGGCTGCTTCTACTTGAGGGCTCGAGGCTTGTGGCATAGGCGTACTTAAGCTCGGTGATGTGCTCCAGTTGGTTAAAGCCTGTAAAAATTCGGCTGCAGTCTGGTAGCGGTCGGTGGGGTTTTTCGCCAGAGCTTTTAGGACAATATTCTCTACTGCCTTGGGAACATCTCGACGAATTTCTGTGGGTGGAACAATGGGTTCACTTGCCTGTTTGAGAATAATGGAGATAGGCGATTCCCCAGAATAGGGTGGTTGACCGGTTAGCATTTCATAAAGGATGGCACCAAGGCTATAGATGTCAGAACGTTTGTCTTTAGATTCCCCCTGAGCCGCTTCAGGACTCATATAACTTGGCGTGCCCAGCATAGCCCCCGTCATGGTTAGGTTGGTGTCATCCCGCAATCTTGCCATCCCAAAATCAGTGAGCAGTAGGTGGGTGTGTTCTTCATTGAGAAACATGGCATTAGAAGGTTTGATGTCTCGGTGAATGGTGCCGTGCTTGTGGGCATAATCAATGGCATCTACCAGTTGTATGGTTAGAGAAATAGCTTCTTCTACTGAAAGCGCACCCTTTTTAGCCATATAATCTGCTAGTGTGTCGCCCTTGATATAATCCATCACCATGTAATACAGCGTGCCCTCAACATCAAAGTCTATGACGTGCAGAATATGAGAGTGCTGTAATTCACCAATGCCCTTGGCCTCGCGTTTAAAGCGGTCTACAAAATCTGGAGAATTGGCCAGATGTTTATGCATAACTTTAATGGCGACATAGCGGTTTAAGCCGGGTTGGAAAGCTTTATAGACTTCAGCCATACCACCTTGACCCAGACGCTCGATGATTTCGTACTTGCCAAATTTTCGACCAGAAACTTCCATGCTTACCACGTACTTCTTTGAATTGAAGGATTTATGTTGTTTGATGAATGAGGCTTCACTATTGGGCTATATTGGGGTTAACAAAAAAGGAAGGATTTTCGAAATAACATCCATTAGAATCAAATGAGTACATAAACCAGTATATCGAATCTAGATTTATGTTTGCTACTCCCAACCTATATTCAGTTGAAATTTGCCTTTTAATGGAGAGTATGAATGATCTTTCAAAATCACTCATACTCCAAGTACATAATCTATTAATAACAATAACGTTCTATTGCCTTTTCTAACGGAAGATTATAGTTTGCAGGATTATTGTGGGCGAGTTTTGAAACAGTCGCAAGTTCGCAGCGTGGAGAGAAACGCATGAGGTCTAGCGTCGTGAAGAAGCTAAGGGTCGGTGCAGAGAACGATGTGCCTGCATACGTAAGAGCAAGTGCAGGTTGCACATTAGTATTTAGGCTCAATTGATACAGCGCACCTGGCGTCATGACTTCGCCACTATTTGAGAAGTCTGATTTGCCTTGGCTGAAGCCACTGGGCTCGAGCGCATCCTGAGAACTGCTGCTTAGAACCTCTGGCCAGGCTGCCGGGAACAGTGGAAAGGAAAGCCCAAAATTACCTGCTGAAGCGATATAAGCCACCGAAGAAAACTTATCGGTACAGAGATTTTCGTGAGAATAGCTCTGTGTTTGTAATTCACCTTCTTTGCCCTTGTCCCAGTCATTAGAACTCGTGCAGCTATCAATAAAATCTAGTAGGGGTTCCTGACCAGTCTCTGCGCCGATAGGTGTAAGTAACAGAGTGTCAAGCTCGGCTCGTAATTTTGCGCTGAGCTGATTGTCCTCACCCAGAGCATTAATATAATCTTCAAACGTGTTTAGACCAGAGGCATCAAACCCATCTTTAACGCTACAAGGAACAATGACAAAGCTCATATTTACGACAACGTTTTGTATGCCCAGATCATAGAGGTTGCTATAGTAATTAGTAGCGTTAAGTGCTCTCTTTATTTCACTAGCAATCACATCAGTATCTAAGCCCTGCGTATCTATAGGTACCACATAGATGGCTGGCTCATAACTACTTGATGTGCTCGAGAGTGAGAAAGGCTTAAAGACTTTTACATGACTCCAGATGTCTGAGTATTGGTTAGAGGTATTTGTGGCGAGCTGATTGTCAGTTTCCTTAAAGCCAGCTCCCTCAATAAGTTGGGACAAATGATAAGAAACTAGGGCACCGTGAGAAAACTGATTTGAATTATTGGCTTGATTAAAGTAGCCTTCAAAATCCTTTTTCGCCTTATAGCGACTGAGCGCAAACACGTCTGGGCCAAGAT
>JAHEBB010000107.1 GCA_024642575.1 Trueperaceae bacterium
AATAATGCGACTTGTCCAGGCTTCATCTTCTAAATCAGTTTCAAAACGAGGCGACAGAACAAACTGCTCTGGCCAGGTTCCTGGCTTGCTTGTTTGCGTGCGCTCCATGCGGTCAAGTTCGTCACCAAAAAACTCGAGCCTCAAAGCGTCTTCAGAATCACCTTCGGAAAAATAAAGGGTAATGGTATCACCACGGACCGCAAACCCAGGTTGCTCATCACGCTCATAACCGAATCGCAGCAAGGTTTCAAGTAAATCATCCCGCTGATAGTTTTTCGCTAGTGAAAAAGTTAAAACATAGCTTTCAGGGTTTTTGGGAAAGGGTCTTAGGGCATGCTCTAAAGAAACAATTACCTTATCAAACCGCTCATGCCAATTGCTAATGTCTGGGTTTACGCTGTGAGCAGTGTTAAAGGCAGCCGTGTCTTGAAATAGCTCGAGCCTTTCCTCAGTTGTAAGTAAAATAGCTGGCCCTTCATGCCGTGAAAAAAGCGCAAGACGAGCGACAGCGGGCAAACCAAGTAAGCGTTTGTCTTTGGTTTGGGAAAGTGTTTTAGAGGCAAGTTCGGGCATAAAACAGACTAATTATCTTACCGCTTATGCCTAAGTTTACTTAGCGATTGTCTTACAGTCCCAATGCCCTTAAACTTCTGAGTGAAACCCAAGGCTAAGTTCATAGGCTTCATTTCTCGGCGCTCCCAAAGCCATGAGCGCTTTTCGTAAATCTTTACCCACCAAACCTTGAGCCGCTAGTTTTTCTGCCTGTATATAAAAATCGGCTTGACTTTCTTGCTTCTCATCGGGGCTCAGCACAATGACGATTTCGCCCTTAACTTCAGCCTGACTTAACTCAGCAATAACTGTTTTTAGGTTTCCCCTGTAGGTGGTTTCAAATCGCTTGGTTAGCTCTCGGCTGACGCTGACTTCACGTGTCTCACTGCAATATGCACTTAAGTCTTCCAGGGTTTTGACTACTCTATTAGGTGATTCATACATAATGCTGGTTGCGCTATTTGTAGCCATAGCCTCGAGCCGTTCTTTTCGCTCTTTGCCTTTTCTCGGCAAAAAACCCTCAAAACAAAATCGGCTGGTATCTAAACCCGATAACACCAGAGCAGGCACAAAGGCAGTCGCTCCTGGGATAAGCTCGAGCTCATCGCCACGGCTTAAAGCTAGACGCACCAGCTCTGCACCAGGGTCACTAATACCTGGCGTTCCTGCGTCTGTTATAAAGGCAAGATGGCTGTGCTCTTCTAAAAGTTTTGGCGCTCTTTCTAAAATGGTATGGGCGTCCAGGCGAAAAAGCGGTTTATCTATCTGGTAATGGTTTAGTAAAATACGGCTGTGTCTGGTGTCTTCAGCAGCTATGGCGTCAACTTGCTTTAAAGTCTCGAGCGCCCTTAAGGTAATATCTGCCAGATTGCCAATAGGCGTTGCAACCAGACTTAGCTTGGTCACATTTTTTTAGCTAGTAAAGCAGTGAGTGCTGGAACTGCTACTCTCACCTTGGCTTTTCGGCGTTGATTACGAAGTAAAGCTGAGCGTAAAGATGCCTTAATATATTCAGCTTCACCAATGGTAATGGTTACAACAGCTCCCTCAGGAAGCTCTGCACCTTCAGCAAGAATAATTTTACCGTCTTTAACTAGACCTTTATAGGCTCGCATGATAATCCTCCTCTTGAGAATGTGATGCTAAGAGTGACGAAGAGAACTCTTGGCTGGAGTCAGCTGGCATGCCAGAGCTGTACCAATGTTTACGGATAAACAAGATCGCGCTTGCCACACTTACAATTATACTCACAAGTATGACAATTGTAGGGTTAAACCAGAGTAGAACCCTCAAAGCTAAGGGCAAGATAAAAGACAGGACTACCAGTACAGCAAGAAAGGCTGCGTAATTCATCCCAGTCCTCTACAATGCCAAGTCATGGTTTTTAGTTTAGCAAGAATTTCAATGAGAAGCTCCGTGACAAAAGCACAAAGTCGTGAAACACTAGCTTTTTGATTATATTTAAGGGGCAAGTCAGCTGCGCTCTACACCGCTTAATCCTTTAAGAAAACCATGCCCAATTACCATAGAAACGTTGTTTTAGGAGGAACATACTTCTTTATGGTTGTTACAGATAAAAGAGCTAGGTTTCTCTGTTCTGATCTAGCAAGAGTCTGCTCACGAAAAGCAGTTAAAGACTGCCAGGGGCGCTGGCTTTTTGAGAGTTTAGCCTGGGTTCTTTTACCAGACCACTTGCACACTATCTGGGTCTTACCCGAAGGGGATGAGCGTTATTCACTTCGTTGGAGTTGGATAAAGAAAGAGTTCAGCAAAGCGTTCTTAGCCGCTTGGTCACTATGTTAGTGCGCACAACGCACCCTACTTGGCTGCGGTATTCACATATAGTACCCTTAGCTAGCTAAACAGCCTTACAACAACTGCAACTATGATAGCAAGAACCGCAATGCCAGAAATAATCGAAATGGTCGCAACTGTTATAAGATACCTGACCATAAGACTGTTCTTGCCGGAAAGTTGCGATAAGAGCTTGGGAGGTAAACGCGCCCGTTCATGCTGAAAGCTCCTAAAGCCCGTAGCTGAAATAAGTAATAGGGTCAAAAAGAGTCCAGTATGCTCTGCAAAGTTAAAGTGTGCACCAAAGGATACACCGGCAATGGCAAAAAGTGGTGCTAGTAAAAAAGTTACAGAGAACTGCAGTGATGGATTACAAAGCCCTCGGAATAGCCTTGTTTTAAGTTTATCTTCGGACACCACATATCCAATGCAAAAAACTTGATGGGTAATACCCCATCAAGTTAGCCTCTAGATAAAGAGAGGGTAGGATGGGGACGTAGGGTACGCTCTGCGCACCTTCCTATTTACCTTTGAACTTCACATTAAAAGAATTAAATTCTATGAAAATTTTAGTCGAGCAGGGGGAGGGCAGGGTCTATTAACTTCATTTACCCTGCCCTCCCCCTTAAATCTACATTGTACTTAAAATAGGGGTAACAGCTTCAGCATCCTCTTCCCCAGTACGAATACGGTAAGCCTTTTCTATGGGCAAAACAAAGACCTTACCATCACCAACTTCCCCTGTGCGCGCACTTTTTAAAATACTTTTAACCGTACGCTCAACAAAGGGGTCAGTCACGGCAATGTCCAGCCTGATTTTCTCGACCAATTCCATTTTGACCGTTAAGCCACGGTAGGTTTCAACTTTCTCGGTTTCGCCTCCATGACCCTGAACATGGCTCACGGTAATGCCATGAACATCATTTTCGAAAAGGCTGGTTAAAACATCATTGAGTTTTTCTTTACGTATAACCGCAACGATAAGTTTCATAGCTAGCTTCTAACCACTTGACCAGCTACCAGAGCGGCCTTCTTGCTCGAGGAAACAGGAATAAGCAAGGCACCTTCACCGTCGCTATAGCCTTCTTCGCCGTGCATAGCAACATCTAGACCTTGTGCTTCGGCTTTATCTTCCGAGCGTAAAGGAAGAATAAGTTTTACAAAACTGGCAATCAAAAAAGTGCCTATACCGCTAAAAGCGATAGCAATCAGCACAGCAACCAGTTGAATCATAAATTGACTAAAACCGCCTGTAACTGCGTCAGGGTTACCAAAACCGGTGGCGAACACACCTGTTAAAAGTGCGCCTGTAATACCCCCTAGACCGTGAGCGCCAAATACATCTAGAGAATCATCAAGACTGCTATGGGCGCGCCAGTTAATAAAGAAGTAGCACGGGAAGGTAGCAACAATCCCAATAATAATGGCGCTCATAGGCGCAACAAAACCTGCTGCGGGCGTAATGGCAACCAGACCGACAACAATAGCTGTAGCTAAACCGACTGCTGTAACCTTGCCTGCTCTAAAATAATCAAGCGTTGCCCATACTACAATGGTAGCGGCAGGTGCTAAGAGGCTATTGGCCATAGCAAGAGCAGCTTTAGCATCGGCGGCGTAAGCGCTACCTCCATTAAAGCCAAACCAGCCGAACCAGAGAATTCCTGCGCCTAAAAGGGTAAAAGGAACCTGATGCGGAAGCATAGCTTTCTTGCCATAATCCTGACGTTTGCCGATCATAAAGGCTAAAACGAGTGCTGCTACCGCAGCATTAATATGCACAACGGTTCCACCTGCAAAATCAAGGGCTTCGCCGCCGAGTAAGTTCTTGAACCAGCCACCATCGCCCCCTAAGTACCAGACCCAGTGAGCCATAGGCGCATAAACCAAGACGCTCCAAATGGTAATAAAGAGCATGTAGGCACTAAAACGCATACGCTCAACGACCGCACCTGAAATAAGGGCTACCGTAATAATTGCAAATGTACCCTGAAAAACAAAATCTAATATCGTGGGTATGCTCGAGCCTTCTAGCCCCACATTGTTAAGCATAAAATAGCCAAAGCCCCCTAAGAAGCGGTTACCCTCGGCATAAGCAAGGCTATAGCCAATCACTGACCAGGTAATACCTACAACCCCTAAAGAAATAAAGCTCATCATCATGGTATTAAGTGCATTTTTACGGCGAACCAGTCCTCCGTAAAAAAAGGCAAGACCTACTACCATAAAAAAGACAAAAGCCGATGACACGAGCATCCAAGAAATGGTTGCCGCGTCTTGATCTTGAGCAAACGCTACCCCAAGTAGCATGGTGCTCAAACTAAGTGCATACTTATTCATTCTGCCTCCTAGCAGTTAATACCAAATCAAATTATCATGAATTTACAAAATGTGTCAATTACACTTATCACTTGCACGAATTCATCTGACAAAATTACAAAATAAACAAAAATATTACGCTTTAACAAAATAGATTATTCAATATAAACATTTTGCGTATTCGATAGTTAAAATTCGATTTATGTAAATAGCAAACCCCAATCTTTGGCAAAAAAATCGCCAAAGATTCCTACTTAAGTTCGACACTTGAACCCTAAACCCTAGCTACTATGCAAATAAGAGTTTTGTCAGGTACTCAGCCTTAAACTTTAGCTATGGAAAAGAAAGGTATAAGTCACAGCAAATTGCTCCAGATTGAACTGCTGGTTTTACTTAACTGGCTAAGCCTTGGCTTTTTTGCCATGCTTACTGCCTTTTTAGACTTAGGCAGCCTAAGCCAAATCGCAATGCGCTTTGGGCTTTTTGCCAATATTCCGATTGCGGTTTGTTATGGGATGTTTGTGCTTAAGTACCAACCGCCGCTAGGCAAACGTCTGTTTTTGGTTAGCCAAACAACTGAGAAAAAAACGCTTGTCCAAGAATTACCTTACTAAAGCTTAAAGTTGATGAACGGTACGAGCATCTCCTCAGGCTCGAGCCCGCCATGTTTACCTTTGAGTTCTTTTTTTGGATCACCTGACCAAAAGTAATGCTTCCCTTTTGCTATAAGAACAATGTCTCCTAAACGCCTAGCAGCATCGGGGTGAAGCCTTGTGGTATCCCCATAAAGTCCCTCGGCTAAAGCTTCCTGCGCATCTAAAACGACAAACTGTTCGGCTAAAACCTGCCGACTGTAGGCTAAAAGCTCTTCTTTTGCACCTTGTCTGGCATACAGAAGGTTATGCCTGGCTTCCCCTGCTGGCATTAGATTAAGCATATCAAGCAAGGGTTTCTGATCTTCAAAATAATGGCGGTCAGCCAATGTGCAGGGTAGATGTCCATGATCTGCAGTCATTAAGACTAAAGTTCCCGTAGCATTTTGGACTTTAGTTAAAAAGCGCTTAAATTGAAAAACAAAATCTTCCCAGAGAACAGACCAAATCTCAGCGTCACTACCATCTCGGTGACTAAGCGAATCAAAATCAGGATAATAGCAATAACTATGAGCTTTTTTGCCCGCAGTATCATCAAGCCAGTGCTGCATTTTTAAAAACATGTCAGTGGCATTGAGATAACCATCAATCTCGGCATCTCGCATTTGCATCCGTGAAAGTGGACTCCGTGAATAGATAGCAGGCATAATAATACGCGTAGAAATATTGGATTTTGCCAAAACCTGAGCGGCTGAAGGTGTGGGTAAAAAGGTTTCGGGTTTTATGCCCCAAGCTTCTAGGGAACCGTTGCTTGCATTTGGCTGACCTGCCGGCAACCAAAACAGCATATTGGCAACGAGTCCTAGTTCAGCGAGCAAGAATTGAAAGCCCATCATGCCTGTTTCGGCAGCCATCGCGCCATTACCCGTTAAAACAGTGGTCGCTACACAGGTTGTGCTAGGTGACACGGAAGTAATTGGGCTCGAGCTAAGCCCATGGTTTGAAAAAAGCTCATTAAAGCCTGCATCTTCATTTTGTAATTGCGTTTGCAGCCGTGACCAGGCCACACCGTCTAAAACCAGTAGCATGACTCGGTCAACCTGCTCGGGTAACTGAGAAAGCAAAGCTTTATCTAGAGCAGGCTGCGCCCAACCTTCAGGCACATCTAATAATTGACCTATCGTGGCAGGTAAATTAGCAAGTGAAAAACCATTGTATTGCGGTAAAATCTGATGCTCGGGAAAAAGCTTTAAAAACTCAGGCTTATAAAGCTTTGATGCTCTTTGACGCCATAAGGCAGGATCAGCAGGATTCATAAGCTAGTTTAACGGAAACCAGCATTATCTACCCAATGAGAAATATTTTATTTGCCTATATTTTAGTCATCCAAGAACTACGTTTTCCATCAAAAGTCTGACGTCTCTGCCCAAAATATCCTGCTACAATACGAAAATGTTACGTAAACTTCAGCGCAACATGAAACACAGATGGTTTGCAGGCGTAGCAAGTGGCCTAGCACGTTTTATTGGGCTAGACATTTTCCCGGTACGCATGATCATCCGTTTCTTATTTGTTGCCCTCTCCCCTACTTTATGGTGGCTGTATCTACTGCTTGCCATTATGTTACCCAAACAAAAGCTTTATGATGAAACTTACCAAAAAGTCTCTGAAAAGGATTTTTATAATGATATGAAACGTAGCCGTGAAGAGACTTACAAAACCTATAAAAAAGAATATAAAGAAGCCAAACGTGAACTCAAAAATGAGTATAAGACCTATACTAAAGAAACACGGAAGCCCATTTATAAAACACAAGTTAAAGTTGATATACAGCGGCTCGAGTTTGAAGACATTATTGAAAGTGCCGAAAATAGAGTGTCTGAGGCTGTTTTTAGCAAAATTACTACCATTGATGAAAAGGTTCGTGTTCTTTTACCCAAAATGAGTCGCTGGCGCACCCTATTTGATAGTGATCTTGCCACCATTAAAAGAGCAGCGCTCGAGTATTTTCCTCAGGCAGTGCAGCACTATTTGAGTTTGCCCAGAGATTATGCCGAGCATCATTTACTGGCAAGCGGTGAAACCCCAGAACAAAAGCTGATAAATGATTTAAGCACGCTCGAGCTGACCTTAGATAATGTCATTGAAAGCCAATACCACGATCAAAAGCTTCAAGTTCCTGATGATCTGAAAAAGCTTAATGAACGTTTTAGTGCACCCGAGCCACAATCAGATGATATTGGTCGCACCTTAGATAACCTCATGAACCGCATTCGTGGCAAAGTGAGTACTGACGTTTATGAAAAAGTCGAAACCATTCGCGCTTCTATTTTGTCGGTTTTACCGCATTTAGCAGAACTTGGTGCAGGGATGACCCAGGAAGCCTATAACATTCGCCACACGGCTTTAGAGTATTTACCTGACGCGCTTAACAAATACATGACCTTACCTGAAGGTTTCGCTGAAAGTCATGACTTGGGTGGTGGCAAAACGGCTAAAGATATTTTGCTCGAGCAGCTCGAGATTTTAGATCACACCATGAAGGATATGATTGGCGATGTTTATCAGGAAGATGCCCAGGCACTTCTCATTCATGGTCGTTTTTTAAAGGAAAAATTTGCCGATCAAAAGTTCACTTTGCCTTCTCAAGAGGAAAAAAGAGTTTATCAGAGCAAAGAAGAGCAACTTCGGTTTCCAGACCTTAATGCCGTTGAACAAAAAGTAAAACTCCCAAACAAAGCTTAAACTAAGCACGGGCAGCAACCCGACGATTTAGAATCGTCGGGTTTTATTTTTATCTATAGCAGGTATCATCTGGTCGGCTACATAAGGTCTTTTAAAAAACAGTGTCCCGAACGATAAATATTTAGATGGCACTGTAGCTTTTATCCTTTAGACTACTATAGTACAAATGAGCATTTTTACAACAAAGCTGATATCAACTTTAATGATTGATGGTGGCATCTTTAAACTGGGGTCTTTGATAGTACTCTCAAACAACTTATACCAAGCTGAAAAACCAATGTCATAAAACTGAGTCTATCAGAGCTTACTCCCCCAGGTCGGAATCATAAAGTCATAAGACTTTATGATTCCGCTCAGTATTATACCTATGGCTTTGCTAAATCAAATCAGTTTAGTCTGAGAAATCCACTTAATATTTTTTAAATGGCACAGATTTACTGCTTCAGATAATTTTTAAAAATGCCCGAACTTCTTCATAAGTCCTGTATATTGCTGCATTATTCTTAAACAAAATTGTTGTTTACCTGCTTGTCCCTTGACATAATAAAGCGCAATTTGTTTAGAGTAATCTAGGCAAATGTAGAACTTTTCTGTGCCATTTTACCAAAATGCAATTTTTTGTTGCAAATTATTCTTTTTGTGATCAACGCTTTGACTTTTTTGTTAAAGCGTGATAACTTCATGATTGCACTGCATTAACATTCTTAATGCACGAAATCCATGCAACTATGAAAGGCCCCCAATATGGCAAAAGTCAAATTAGGCTATATCTGGTTAGACGGTTATAAGCCTGAACCAAACATGAGACACAAAGTCAAAGTCATCGATCATGACGGTCCTGTAACCCTAGCAGATTGTCCCGAATGGTCTTTTGATGGTAGCTCAACCCAGCAAGCCGAAGGACGCTCTTCTGACTGCCTGCTTCAACCTGTTGCCGTCATTCCTGATCCAGAAGGCAAAAATGCTTATTTGGTTATGGCTGAAGTCTTAAATGCTGATGGTAGCCTACACACTACCAACGTGCGAGGCAGCTTTGATGATGACGACGATGTTTGGTTTGGTTTAGAGCAAGAGTACTTCTTATGGGATGACGGTAAACCTCTAGGTTTTCCTGAAAACGGCTATCCTGCTCCCCAAGGCCCCTATTACTGCTCTGTAGGTGCAGGTCGTGCTTTCGGGCGTGAAATTGTTGAAGAGCATCTTGATATTTGCTTAGATGCAGGTCTAAATGTTACAGGTACCAATGCTGAAGTTGCTACCGGTCAATGGGAATACCAAATTTTTGCCAAAGGCGCTAAAGCTGCTGGCGACGCTGCCTGGTTAACTCGCTTCTTGCTGGTTCGCACCGCTGAAAAATATGGTTTAACCATCAACTTTGCCCCTAAACCTGTCAAAGGTGACTGGAACGGCAGTGGTCAGCATGCCAACTTCTCAAATACTGCCATCCGTGAACAAGGTGGTAAAGAGCTCGTTGAGAAAATCATGAAGAGCTTTGAGCGTCGTCATAAAATCCATATCGAAGCTTATGGTTCTGATAACAATCAGCGCCTCACAGGTCTTCACGAAACCCAATCTATTGATAAATTTAGCTATGGCGTAAGTGATCGTGGTAGCAGCATTCGTATTCCTGTAGCTACTGCTAACAACGGTTATAAAGGCTACTTAGAAGACCGCCGCCCCGCCGCCAACGCTGACCCTTATCAAATTGTTAAAGCCATTGTTGGTGCTTTAAAAGAAGCTTAAGTCTTTCTTAACTTAAAAAGCCCAAGGCTCGAGCCTTGGGCTTTTTTTCTTGGCTGCTGGTATCATATGGGCAGCCGGGCCTTCTTCCCCAAAGATTGCTTATCTACCTCAAACGTTCGCCATCACAGTCTGCACCTCTACATATCAATATTTTAGCTGTTGCTGATACAACGCCTCCATCAAACTGTTTACTCAGTTAACTGCGCCAAGGTAACTTTTGCAAGAATAGCTCTAACTTCAAAGCTGGCATTTAGCCAAGTCATTTTTAATTTACAGCGACCCTTACGCTGCTGAGTAGCGCAAAGCGTTTTCACTTGACAATCATCAAGCACAACCACACCTGAAACTGCCTCCATCACATCGAGCAGGTTAATTTTTTCTGGGTCAATGGCAATACTGACGCCCCCGCTGCGACCCATCTTGCTTTGAATATACTTAGCCTTAACCAGTTTACGCAAAACTTTCGCCACAAAGGCCGGGGGAAACTTTAAACGCTCGGCAATTTCTGCTGCATTTGTACCAGGGTTTTCAATAATGTTAATCAGCGCGTGAATCGCGTAACTCTCTTCTCGTTTGAGTAAGGTTCTTAGCATACATTTGACTCCTCTAGCCTGTTGAAGGACATTTGCACCTAAATTGCCCCTCATCAAGAAATTATACTCGGATAGATTTATCTAATTTAACTCTTAGCCAACCTAGAAATTTCATTTATAAGCTATGCAAAAACCAAGGCATCATCTTAAATTCAGAGCTCTTGCTCTTCCCTTAGAACATGGTATCTGGGGTTTCTGGCTCGAGCCAAGTCTGCTTGGTCTTTTACTCAGACCTTCCTTGGCAGGAGGTTTTTTGGCCCTTATGGGGCTAGCAGGGCTTTTGCTACAACAACCTCTGTCCCTTTACCTCTTGGACCAAAAGCGGAGCAAATTCTATCCGCGTACGCGCTGGGCACTGGGGTTTGCTACTGTTTACGCCTTACTTGCTTTTACTCTCTTGCTGGCAAGTTTGTTCCTGAGTCACGATCGCCGCTATCTTTATCTTTTAGCTATCATGCTTATACTTGGGTTTTTCCAATTTCAAGCTCGCTTAAATCACAATCAGAGACAGCTTTTACCCGAGCTGTTAGGCGTCACGGCTTTGGCTGGACTGGTTGCCTGCATCATGCTAATAGGCGGCAACAATCTAGTAACAGCTCTGGTTTTTTGGCTTATGCTTATTTTGAGAAACCTTGGAGCCATTCTATATGTACGCGCGCGGCTCAGGTTAGGGCGTGTCGAAACTATAAGCTACTGGCCTAGCCATCTTAGCAATTTTAGCGGACTGCTTAGCAGCTTTGTTTTTTACCGTCTGGGACTGGTTTCTTTAGCTCTTACACTTATCTTTTTAATACTCTTTTTACGCTCTCTATTTGGTTTATCAAACTACCGTTTTGCCTTAAAGCCCAAGCATATAGGCATGCTCGAGCTGGCTTTTGGTCTTTCACTCGTACTAACGGCGGCGTTTACCTCCCTTTTTTAGCGCCGTATATAAGATCTACTAAAAAGATCGCACCTTTCAGAAAAATCTTTGGGGGAATAGCATTCTTTTCTTGTATGTCGGAAAAAAACCTACAACCATGTCGGAGAGCTTGCTATCTAAAAACCACTTGCTTTGTCATAAACTTAGGCGTCTTAAATACGACAAAGTTATCCAAGTTTATTTTAGGAGGCTGAGAAAAAAATGAAATCAGCAGAAAAGCAAAGCTCAACCCTGGAGGATGGTAAATGAAAAAAATCGTTATAGGCTTAAGTTTTTTAGTGACTTTGGTCATTATTGGCATTTGGGGGTTCGCTCAAGATAATGCCGATTTGCCTAAAGGAGTCGGGCCAATTGAGACGCTCGAGCTAACTGAGCTTGACCCCGCACTAGCCGAAACAGGCAAAGTCACCTTTGAACAATTCTGCTCTGCCTGTCACAAGATCGAAGAGCGATATATTGGCCCCGCCTTGTTAGGGGTTACCGAGCGCCGTGCTCCCGAGTGGATCATGAATATGATCTTAAACCCCGATGTCATGATTCAAGAAGACGATACAGCATATGAACTCTTTGCCGAATACCTGACCCCGATGGCAAACCAACATGTCAGCGAGGAACAAGCTAGAAGCATACTCGAATATTTCCGCAGCAATGATGCACAGTAAATCAAGGCAAGTTTTATGGAGGTTAAGATGAAAAAGCGTTTGGGTCTTTTAGGTTTTGTCCTGGCACTTGTTGCCATTGTGGCCATTACGGTCCAGGCACAAAAAACAGAAAACCGCTTAGCTAGTAATGCAGCGGAACAAGTTTATGTAGCACCCGGCGAGTATGACAAGTTTTACGGCTTTTTCTCTGGGGGGTTTAATGGTCAGATTAGCGTGGTTGGCCTACCTTCTGGTAGAACCCTGCGTACCATTCCTGTCTTTTCTCAGTGGGCAGAAAATGGCTATGGTTATAGCGAAGAAACCAAACCCATGCTCATGACTTCGCAAGGCTTTGTCCCCTGGGATGACAGTCATCACCCTGAGCTTTCACAAACAGACGGTGCACTCGATGGCCGCTGGCTCTTTATTAATGGTAACAACACCCCACGCATTGCCCGCATTGACCTGAAAACCTTTGAAACCCATGACATTATTGAAATACCTAATGCTGGGGGTAACCACTCATCGCCTTTTACGACTATGAATTCTGAATATGTGGTTGCTGGAACGCGCTTTAGCGTACCCATTCCGCAAAAAGATATGTCAATTGCTGATTATAAAAGCAATTTTAAAGGCACTTTGAGCTTTATCAAAGTTAATCCAGATGATGGCGACCTGAGCATTGCCTTCCAAATTTTAATGCCCGGCTTTGACTATGACTTAGCGCATTGCGGCAAGGGCCCAAGCCACGGTTGGTGTTTCTTTACTGCCTACAATACCGAAGAGGCGCATAGCCTTTTAGAAGTTAATGCTTCTCAAAACGATAAAGACTTTGTTGCTGCCATCAACTGGAAAATTGCTGAGCAGTGTGTTACCGATGGCAAAGCTGAAACCGTTGCAGCCAACTACGCTGACAATCACATGGATGATGCCACTGGCATAGCCGTCAGCGAAATGCGTGACAGCGTAACGCTTCTTGACCCTGCAAACTGCGAGGGTCTGGCCTACTTCTTACCCACCCCCAAATCACCACACGGTGTCGATGTTGACCCAACAGGTGAATATATTGTTCCGGGTGGCAAACTTTCGGCAACCTTAGCCATCCACTCCTTTAGCAAGATGCTTAAAGCTATAGAAGCAAAAGACTTTACAGGTGATTCTTACGGCATTCCCATTCTCAACTTTGACAATATACTTGCAGGTCAGGTTGAAAAAGCCTGCCTTGGCCCCTTGCACAATGAATTTGATACCAAGGGCTTTGTCTATACCTCTTGCTTCTTAAGTTCAGAAATCATCAAATGGAACTTAAAAAACTTTGAAGTCGTTGACCGCGTACCTACCTTCTACTCGATTGGTCACCTGATGATTCCTGGGGGTGACACCATGAAACCCTATGATACTTTTGTGGTTGCGCTAAACAAAATCACCAAAGACCGCTACTTACCTACAGGTCCTGAGCTTGTACAATCCGCCCAGCTTTATGACATAAGTGGCGACAAGATGCAAATGCTCTCTGACTTTCCCACCATGGGCGAACCTCACTATGCCCAGGCCATACCTGCTGAACTTGTAACTGAAAATCAGCTTAGGATTTATCCTTTAGAAAGCAATCAGCACCCTTACGCCACCAAAAAAGAAGCTGATGTCAAAGTCGAGCGTGAAGGTAGCGATGTTCATGTCTATATGACCGCGATTCGCTCACACTTTGCTCCCGACAACATTGAAGGGGTTAAACTTGGCGATACCGTTTACTTCCATGTAACCAACCTCGAGCAAGACTGGGACATCCCTCACGGCTTTGCCACCTACGGCATGAATGAAGCTAATTTGCTGATTATGCCAGGGCAAACTTTAACGGTGAAATGGACACCCAAAGAAGTTGGCGTCTTCCCCTTCTACTGCACCGACTTCTGCTCAGCCCTCCACCAAGAAATGCAAGGCTATATCCGCGTCTCCCCAGCTGACTCCGATATAGCACTTAGCTGGAATTTAGGGCAATAGGTTTTTCATAAGAGACAAACCTCTTAGTTCCTTTAGTAATCTCGCGCAGTTCAGCCTCGAGCCCTTCATGAAGGGCTCGAGCTAAGAAAGCAGGAAACTCATGAAAGCCGCACGCACGCGCTTATCTTGGCTGATTCGCATCATCGTTTTGATTGCATCCTTAGGTATTTTAACAAGTTTCTTTTACCCACTCTGGCACTACTATTTTGAAGCACCTCAGTACCCCGAGGGCTTAGCCATGAGCATCTGGTCTTACAAGCTTGGCGGCAAGGTTGATCTCATTAATGGACTTAATCACTATGTAGGCTTTATGCACTTAGACGCCGCCAATTTTCTTGAATTTAAGGTTTTACCCATTGCAATTGTGCTCATTGCTCTCTGGGGACTTTATGTGGTGGTTCGCGCAAGCCGAGCCAGCCTTCTTGCCTGGCTAAGTTTTTTCTTTGTCTTTGGGATTGCAGCCCTTATTGACTTCTACCGCTGGCTTTATGCCTTTGGTCACACTGTTGACCCGATGGCCATTATTGATATAGAAGGTTATACCCCTCCTATGTTTGGCAGCAGCCAGTTTATGAATTTCTATATTCTTTCTTATCCTGGTATCGCCTTTTATATTCTGATTGCAGGCTTGGTTTTGGGTACTTTGGCTTTAGCGCTTGCTTACAGGCGAAAAGCCAAAACAGCTAACGAAAAGCTTAAACCCAAGTCTGCAATGCTGGCTTGAGAGCTGATTCTGATGA
>JAHEBB010000108.1 GCA_024642575.1 Trueperaceae bacterium
TTTGGTAGGCGCGGGCAGGATTGAACTGCCGACCTCTACAGTGTCAATGTAGCGCTCTCCCACTGAGCTACGCGCCTGTGTAGGCTTTCGCCTTGTCAGGAAGGTTATGTTACATCAGGCATAATGCCTTGTCAATGCAATTTTTAGTTCGTGATATTGTTCACTAGATCACTGACATCTCAGTTTGTCTTCTATAAACTTAAGTATGGTCTTACACACTCGAGCCCCTGACAAGGGTATCCCCGTCATTATGTATGATGGCTCTTGTAAACTTTGCAAATCACAGGCCGATAATTTGGCAAAATTAGCAAAGGGTAAAGTCCGTTCTGAAGCCTTGCAAACAGCCATTCGTCATTTTCCAGAAATCAGCGAGGCTGAAGCACTAAAAGAAATAAAAATGGTTGGTGAGACAGGTCAGGTTTATGGTGGCGCTGAAGCTATTGTGCAATTAATTAACCGAGGTCAGCCCCTTTGGGGTAAGCTGCTCTATCCTTATTATATTCCAGGACTTAGGCAGTTAAGTGACAGCCTTTATGCCTGGGTTGCCAAAAACCGCTATAAGCTCTTTGGCAAAGTTCCAGACGATGCCTGTGAAGATGGGGCTTGCTCTATTCACTTTAATCTACCTGAAAAATAGCTGTTTTTGGAATCTGGAATCTCTTTTACTCGTTCTTATTTCTTACGATAGCTAAAATCACAGCAAGAAGCACCTTGCATAAGCGTCTGACTGCGTTCAAACTGAATCGTGTCACTAAAGCCTTCTATGAGAGCAGCGTCACGATTACAAGACAAAGTTGCGCCTAAGTCAGCCATATCTAAGTCTCGGTACATTTCAGCATATTTGCAACGTAAGACATTAAAGCGCCAGTTTTCTTCGCTCTGCTCGAGCACTTCAACTTCTAAGGCACCTCCTCTAATCCAAGGTTCCCAACTGGCCGCAAAAGCCTCAAGAGAGTTACTTTTTTGGGTCTTGCTCATAGCGTTACCAAGGTTTTTGGCTTCTTTTACCACAGTGTCTTTAAGTAAGGCTCGAGTTTTTTCTTCTCCAAGTTCTGAAGCAACTGCCTCAAAAAAAGGCTTAAGAATCCTCGCTTCAATTTCTCGGCGTGTGAGTACGCCAACCGCTTCATTTAAATTATCATCTTTCATGGCGCTAGCATACGTTTTAGGCAAAGCAGCAAACAACCCACTAACAGGTATCACTCGGTCCGCGACACACTAGCTTTGTGAAATGGCATAGCAAACAGACTATTTTTTCATGAGATTAACGCCTAAAAAAATTTACGCCTTTTAGTACCTACTGGGTGAACGCTTTAGTGATAAAAAGGTAACCTTAAATCTCCATATGCATTAGCAAAGTCTTAAGGAGAGATTTAAATGTTCTGGCTTAGTTGAGCCTACGAACACCTGACTCTAAGTTTTCTTTTGCAGTAGCAATATATTCATTTAGCGTAAGCACCCATTCATCACTTGGATGTAAGTATTTTAGAGCCTGTTCTGCATGAAAAATGAGTTTTTCCGGAGCGCGACCTTGTTCTTGGGCAAAGGTTTGCGCCAGCATGAGTTGAGCTGTGAGCCATTGACTATGACCTTCAGGGGTTTCTGCCAAGGCTTTTTCAAAATACGTTTCAGCTTCTGTAAAACGAAAATACTCGAGCGCGATATTGCCGAGGCATAAACAAGCCATCACCGTTTCACCATGATCCAGTGCATAATTTGCTAAAGCCTGAGCAGTTTCAAACTGACCCAGTTTATATTCAACCATTGCTAACTCGGCACAGGCATTTATCCTTTTAGGGTAGCGCACATCTTTAACCACAGCTTGCAGGGCATCTTTCGCTTTGCGGTAATCTTCTTGAGCCTTGAGTAGACCGCCATATTCGTGCATTAACATTGTGTATTGATCAGGTGACACCACCGAAAAAGCTTGTTGATAGGTATTAAGCGCATTATCAATTTGACCAACATCGGCGCAAAGTCGTGACATTTCCAAGAGTATTTCAAAAGGGATGGCTGTTTGATGAGCAATAGAAGTGTAGGCTTCTTGCATTTTTCTAAATGCTTCTTCAAAATTGCCCATATGCCGATGGCTCACCCCTTCGAGATAGCGCTTTCTTACAAATTGCAAATCTGCACTTTCAGGGGTCGAGGTTTTTTCAAGCAAAACTAGCGCTTTATCTGGTCTCGACAACCTAAGATAGGATTCTGCCAGAGAAAACTCCGCCAACATTTTTTCCTCATGTTTTAAGTGTCTTAAGGCGATTTCATAGGTGTCAGCAGCTTCCTTTTCCTTACCCCTTGCGACATAGGTCTGCGCCAACATTTGCAAGCGCCGTCCCTGCAAGGGTCCTGGCAAGATGGCATGTTCTAACTCTACAAAAGCTCGGGTTGCCAGACGATAGCTACCTAGCATAAATAAGGCTCGAGCAGCATGAAATTTAGTCAATCCTTCTTCTGTGCTAAGTAAAGAGCGCAAAACTTGTTTGACATCCTGATCCCTTTTACCTGCTAAAACTTCAAACTCGGCTTCTAATGCTCGGTAAAGAGGTTCATGTACAATCGCCCGATTAAAGATGGCCGCCCTTGATAACGCTGCTTCACCGCGCAATCGGCCTTTTTCATCGAAAAGGGCATAAACCGCCGCAAGTTGAAGCTGAAATTTTGCTTGCTGTCTGCGACCAAAGGAACGCTCGAGCCAGGCAAACGCTTCATCTGTTTTGCCGCTTGCCAGCGCTTGATAAGCAGGTCTAACTTGTCGCCAGGGTTTTAGCCACACAAACCTAAACTAGCAGGCTGACAGGGGGCTCTCTTTGAGAAAATCCACAAGCTTTGCAGGGTGTAACTAAAGCCACATAACGGTTTGTGCCCCGTCCCCTTTTGGCAATGCTGGGAAGGCTTGGTGAAATGACTCCACATGTAATCTGCGGGGTGCAAATTGCATAAAACTAAGAACACTTAGCGCCTGTGTTTTATGATGCCCCATAGCTTTTAGTTTGGCCTCTATTTCGGTACCAAGATGGACAAAATGCGTTGGGTAAAGATGCATTTGGGCAATAGCTTCAGGTTCCATAAAGCCCGCTCGAGCCTCGCCAGCATAAGGTTTCTCTGAGGCAAAATAGTAAAGTTTTGATACCTTATGCCCACTTAGCTCGAGCGCTTTTTTTGTAAAGATATGCGTATAAACATGGTCAGGGTGCCCGTTAGAGCCGTTAGGCGCAAAAGTCAAAAGGGCTTTGGGTTTTAAAGCTTGAATCAAATCAGCAATTCTTGGCACAATATCCCCTTCAGAAATTGCCTGTAAGCCATCACGGTGCTCCATCCCACGGTCTCCGTCAGGCACATAATCAGGATAATCCCAGATATGTACTTCTTCGACATTTAGAGCAGCAAGAGAGCCGCGCAATTCCTTTTCGCGCACCTCAGGTAACTCAAGCTGCGGGCAGAGGCCCAACGTTCTCCCTGCACCGCCTCTGGTCAAGGTCAAGGTAGCCACCTTTTTGCCATGAGCCGCCATTCGTACAAACGTGCCTCCACAGCCAAAGACTTCATCATCGGGATGGGGAACAATGAGCAGTAAATCAGTCATACTGCAATCATAACGACCTGACTTTTGTTTAACCTGTGCCAAGGCTAACGTAGGTAAGGCAACATCCCTTTAGACCGAGGCTTCTAAAGGGATGCGAAAAGAGCTAAGTATAAAGCAACGGCTTATTAGAGGGCTTTCCAACCACCATCCGCAGGAATGATTGCACCATTAACATAACGAGATTCATCTGAGGCCAAGAAGAGTGCCAGTGCAGCAATATCTTCTGGGTCAAGAAAGGCTGGGATTAAGCCAGCGAATTCACTTGCTCTTACTGCGCCCACGGGGTCGAGTTTCTCTTGGGGCATAGATTCTGCAATATTGGTTTTAGTACCTCCCGGACAAATGGCATTACAGCGAATGCCTTTTTTGGCGTACATCCAGGCAGTGTTTTTGGTCAAGCCAACAAGTGCATGTTTGGATGAAGTGTAAGCAGCACCTGCTGCCCCACCGCTAATAGCTGCGGTTGACGCGATGTTAATAATAGACCCGCTACCTTGGGAAAGCATTTGGGGAATAGCCTTCCGCATGGTAAACATGGGGCCATCGAGATTGACGCTTAAAACCCTACGCCAAACATCATCGGAAAGTTCCCCCACACCCTGCATATAATCCATAATGCCCGCATTATTACAAAGAACATCTAGTCTGCCGTAAGACTTTATTGCCAGGTCAACCAATCCTTCTGCTGTGGCTTTATCGGCAATGTTACCGACCACTGCTTCAATCTTGCCGCCTGTTTTTTTGATACCTTCAACTGCTTCGGTGAGCCTTTGCTCATTTATATCCGAAGCTATAACGGTTGCGCCTTCTTTGGCAAAGAGCTTGGCCATGGCTAGTCCCATACCCGAACCAGCACCCGTTATGATAGAAACTTTACCTTGTAAACGCATATATTGCCTCCTAAAAGTACCAGAAGTACTTACGTCTTCATAGGTTTTGACACTAACTTTTTTACCTTTATTTATAAGCTAAGTTTAGGCCTAAACTTGTGCTTATCGCCACTGATAATTGTCCTAAGCTTTGGGAAGCGCTCTTATAGATATCAGCCTCTCTATAGCCATCTTCCAGAGCACCCTTTATTAAAACGCTTTGCTAGCGGACAAAATAAGCCCTGCTACTTATAGTTGCTTAAGCAGATGATAGCAGTCGTTGCTGTTTAGAATTGGCACCAACGCGCGGGCACTAAACGATAAACTAGCGTATGGCAACTGATACCCATTCTGAAATTTTCGAAATTGCCCACGATGTTTCAAACGTATTTAAGCAAAACGCCGCTGTTGCAGATAAAAAGGGGGCAATGCCCAGCGCAGATAGCAAGGCCATAAAGGATTCAGGGATTTTAAAGCTCACTTTGCCTAAGGCTTTTGGTGGGTTTGAAGCCAGCTTAGCAGAAACGCTTAAAACTCAGCTCGAGCTTGCCAAAGGTAGTGGCTCGAGCGCATTAGTTGTCGCTATGACCCACACGGTCGTAGCCCAAGAGCGCGAAAACGAAAGTTGGCAAAACGACTTACGTGAGCAGATTTTTACTGAAATCGGCAAAGGTAAACTCATTAATAGTGCAGCGAGCGAGCCTCGTCTGGGAAGCCCTTCACGCGGTGGATTACCTGACACCTATGCTGAAAAAGAAGCTGACCAACTGCTTATAAACGGTCATAAGAATTGGGTCACGGGTGGTGAACACCTTGATCACCTACTGGTCAGGTTAAGGCTAAATGATGACGCCGTAACCGTCTGGATTCCAGCCACAACGTCAGGCGTTCGCTGGGAAAAAACCTGGGGTGATAGCCTCAGTTTAAGAGCCAGTGATTCGCACGATTTGTATTTGGAAAATGTCAAGGTTCCTGAAACCCATATTTTGCAAGAAAATAATCCTCAAGCTCAGGTTTGGTTTCCCATGCTTATGGCAGCAACCTATCTGGGTATCGCACTTGCTTCACGCGATGAAATCGTGCGTTATGCCAAAGAACGTGTACCTACCGCACTGGGCAAACCCATTGCGACTCTGGCAAAAATACAAAGACAAATTGGGGAACTCGAGATTCAGCTAGAAAGTGCCAAAACCTATCTTTTGCATATTGCTTCTTTCTGGACGGGAGACGATAGTGAACGCGCAAGCTTAATTCCTAAAATCGCCGCCGCCAAACACTTAGCTGTCGAAGCTGCCTTAGACGCTACCGATAAAGCCCTGCGTATAGCAGGAGGTGCAGCCATTGATAAAAGTCTGCCCTTTGAGCGTTATTTTAGAGATGTTCGGGCAGGCATCATGCACCCACCCTCAGGAGACGCTGCATTAGAGCTGGTGGGGCGCTCGAGCTTAGGGCTTTAGTTTCGCGTCAAAATACGTTTCTACCTTCTGGCTTACTTCTTTGGCAATCTTCATACCGATCAAGCGACCAGGAATATCATCGGCAGGAACATGAATTCCGCCCCAGATACGCGAAAGACTCGTCTGATCTGAAGCGTCTTGATAGGTTGCCCACTGCAAGGTAATCGTTTGACTGGGGCCTTCTTCAAAAACCAGAAAATCATTTTTATGAGCAACAAACTCACCCAATCCTCCTGGGAAATAGTTATCCCCTGTTAGGTAAGTCAATATGTCGGCGGCAGCTCTCGAAAAAGTTGAATGACCCGAAATATAGCCAGCAAATGGCGGAGTTACAAAATTAGGGCGCTGATAGGGCCACCAGTTCTCGGCTAAAATCCAAGCAACCCCTGCGGTATCTATAATTGGGTTTTGAACCGCAGTTGGCCCCTTCCAGGCAAACAGTTTAATTTTTCCAAGATTTTCATTATTTTCCCCTGCAAGCGCATCCCCTTCTTTAACCAGTTCAATCAATCCTGGGACAAGAGGCAAACCTGCTGCTGAATAATTTGCTGCTTTTGGGTCACTCCTTTGACCATGATCTGCCATATAGCGAATAGCGGAAATCGGCCGAACATAGTCGTACCAACCTTTAATACTCCAGGCAGCAATAGCGGCGTCATGCATAGCTGCGCCCAGGGTAAAGTAAGCTTTTACATCCCACTCTAAAGGCTCGAGCACTTCCCCTTCCCCTTTAAACTGCCGTTTAAATTCGGGGTGATCGCTGACATAATTTAAAATAACAAACCAGTGTCCGGGAGGTGTTTCTGAGTTAGGGCCGTCTGCCCAAAACTCTGCCAGAACCCGCGTGAAATCACCAAGGGGCACGATGTTTGGGGCATAAGGTTGGTGGGTTCTTGGGTTTAGGTCATAGCCTGAGCCAAGCGCCTCGCCTGTTTTTGCATCATAAAATGCTTGGTACTGCGCAAGGGTTTCAGGGTAGTTCTCAGACCCTACATTGCCAATAGCCGCAGGCGAAATATCAATGGCCTTACCACTTTTAGGGTCTAGTTCGGCTGACCATTCGGCCGTGGTAGCAAAATTCCAGGCATAGGCTTCGCTCGAGTCATCTTTAAGCTCAGGATTCAAAAGAGGTGGCGAACCTGGGTCATAGTAAACTTTAAAGCTTTGACCATCACGGGAATAGGTCTTTAAGTCAGTCTTGGTCAGGGCAAATGGCCTTACATTTCCCCATTCTGCACCAACAAAGGGAGTCTCACCTCCACTAAAAACGCATTGTCCAGATTGATCAACAAAGCATTCGCGAAAAATAAGGGGTTGCCACCGATTTGGGTCAGTCAGATTTGGATTACCAGGAATAGTGGCATCCAGACCCACATTGGCGGGGAAATAATAATTATTACTATAACCGCCAGCCTCGTTAGCACCATCTTCGGCAGCAAAGCGAATCATACATTCTGCCAAATAATTACCCAAGGCCGCGGCAGAACCCGACTGATAATTCTGTGACCCCTCATTTTTATCATAGCCAAGCTCAAGGAAAAATCGGTCTATCCCTTGATTGATATTGGGTCGTGATTCAAAGCGCTTTTGCAAGAATTGGTACATCGCATAGCTAATAACCGTTGCTCTTGCTTCTTCAACGGGTTCCTCAGTTTTAAAACCTGCAAACGGACAGCTAAAGCCATCAACCGTTTGACCTAGCAAATAAGGTTCTGCGGTATCATCAAAAACAGCCCAGGCGTCATACATGAGCGCTGAAGTTTGAAACAAATTCCTAGCATGAACAACAGGTCTGGCAAAATCATTTCTGATGATTTGTAAAAGCATTTCATTCCAGTTACGTGCAACCGAATAAGATGGCTCAGGGTGATAGATAACCAAGGGCGCTGTGGGCGGCCTAATCCCAGGGCAAGCCGTTAAAATCGTGGTAATGATAAATGCGATAAAACCTTGCTGTGTTGACATAATCAATCTTTTCCTTAAGCCCAAACCTCTCATGAGGTTTAATCTAGCTTACAAACTTAGCTCAAGTTAGGATGTTTTTTACTCCAACTTGAGGTTCATTAATGCTCAATTTAAGGCCACTTCCCTTAAGATTTGCATAACTACACCCCGACTAACGTATACCTTCCCCGTAGGGAATCCAGATATTTTTTATCTGGCAAGCCTTTTGCAAATAGACTTCACCTTGACCTTGCTCATTACTTAACCAGTCCCTTGTTTTCCCATAGTTAACCCAAGTTGCCTTCAGATTTCCTACAGACGCCTTTTCAACCGCTTTGCTCCCTGCTTCACTGCCCACGTACCACATAGCTGCAATATCATCATGCTTAGCCATAACGCTTGCCAGTTCATCTTGTTGACCTGTCACAATATTTATAACGCCTACGGGAACATCACTGGTATCTAAAACTTGATATAAGTCAGTAATGATTAGCGGATGACTTTGTGAAGGGCTAACGACAACCCTATTCCCTAAACAAATTGCTGGAATAACTAGTGAAATAAAGGAAAGAAGTGGCAATTCATCCGAGCAACTTATCCCCATAACACCCCAAGCTTCTTTCATGGCTAAGGTGACTTGCCTGCCTGGGGTCGCGTGTACCTGGGCATCATATTTATCTGCCATTGCTGCGTAGTAAAAAATACGCTCTAGCGAAAGCTCGAGCTCGATTGCCGCATTCTTTTTACTTACACCTGTTAGACTAACCAGCCGATTTTCAAATTCAGTGGCCCGAGCACTGAGATTTTCAGCCAGAAAGTAAAGCACCTGTGCTCTGTTATGGGCACTGGCTGTCGTCCAGGCTTTGGCTTTATGTGCTGCTTCAACCGCATTGCGAATATCTTTACGACTGCCTAGACCGACTTCACCAAGGTACTCACCTTTTGGTCCTTTTATCGCGTAGCTATACCCACTATCAGGTCTCGCCTGCTTGCCCCCAATATATAGCTTGGGCGTTCGGTCAAGGGAGGGGATGACAAAACTTCCTTCTTGCTCTCCTAAGGCTTGTGGACTTAGCTTTTGGGCTTCTAGCATGCTCTTTTTAGCAGCTTGCTCCCAGGAGGGTGTAAGGTACTCAAACATGCCCTCCTTGCCTCCTTCACGACCATAACCACTCTCACGGTATCCCCCAAAGCCAGCTGCCGCGTCAAATTGATTACTACTGTTTATCCAGACTACGCCAGCATTGAGTTTAGGAGCAACGTCAAGCGCTAAATTTATATTTTCTGACCAGACTGAAGCCGCCAAGCCATAAAGTGAATTGTTGGCAAGCTCTACCGCTTCATCATGGGTGCGAAAGGTCATAGAGGCAAGGACAGGGCCAAAGATTTCTACTTGCGCTAAGCTCGAGGCTGGTTCAACATCTGTAAAAAGGGTTGGCGGGTAAAAATAGCCTTCTTTTGGCACCGCCCAGCTAGGCTGCCAGCAATTTGCACCCTCAGATTTGCCCTGCTCGACCAGTTTTTGAATTTTCTGAAGCTGAACAGGCGCAACGATTGCGCCAATATCAATAGCTTTATCAAGCGGGTCACCCAACCTTAGGGTTTCCATACGAGCACGTAATTTGGCGTGCAAGGAATCTGCAATACCTTCTTGCACCAGCAAACGACTACCCGCACAACATACCTGACCCTGATTAAACCAGATAGCGTCTACGACCCCTTCAACCACTGCGTCAAGGTCAGCATCTTCAAAAACGATAAAGGGCGATTTTCCGCCAAGTTCTAAAGAGAGTTTTTTACCCGAACCCGCGCTGGCTTCCCTGATTAAGCGACCTACTTCCGTTGATCCCGTAAAAGCAAGTTTGTTGACATCGGGATGAGCAGCAAGAGCTGCCCCTGTTGCGCCATCCCCTGTAACTATGTTGACAACCCCAGGGGGTAAGCCCACTTCTTGGCAAATGTCAGCAAATAAAAGCGCGCTTAAAGGTGTAAATTCTGCTGGTTTTAAAACCACCGTATTACCCGCAGCAAGCGCTGGTGCAATTTTCCAGGCCAGCATAAGGAGGGGAAAATTCCAGGGGATGATCTGCCCACATACGCCTATAGGCTCATAGGCTGGAAACTCGCTATTTCTAAGCTGCGCCCAGCCTGCATGATGGTAGAAATGACGTGTGACCAAAGGAATGTCAATATCGCGTGATTCTCGAATGGGTTTGCCATTATCGAGGGTTTCTAAAACGGCAAAAAGCCTCGAGTGCTTTTGGATGTGCCTAGCTATTGCATATAGATAACGTGCTCTAACATGTCCCGACAAGGCAGACCAATCAGAAAAGGCTTTTTTAGCTGCTTTAACCGCCTTGTCTATATCTTTTTCATCTCCCTGTGCAACTTTTGCAAGAACCGCTTCGGTGGCAGGATTTACCGTTTCAAAATAGCCACCACTCATTGGCTTTACAAATTTCCCCGCAATAAAATGATCAAAGCTACCTTTGTTTTTTGCAATATAAGCGAGTGCCAAATCACTTGCTTCAGGTGCAGGTCCGTAATCCATCGTTTCAAAAATCTCTTTTACACTGATTGTCTTTTTTACACTGGTCATGATGCCTCACGATTCATTTGCCAATCTTCCTTGTGCCATTCTTCTTTAAGTAAACCATACACCACCATATCAAAGGCTTGTCCATTATTCATGCCGATTTGCCGAAGCGTTCCTTCTTCTAAAAAGCCAAGCCGCTTAGGGATAGCACGGCTTCGTAGATTTTCGCTATTTGCCCTAATTTCTACGCGAGCAAGTTTATAGTGACTGAAGAGTTTGTCAATAAGGGCAGCAACGGCAGCCGTCATGAAGCCTTTGGCCTCATACTCTTTACTTAACCAGTAACCCATCTCAGTATGCCCGCTTGTCCAGTTAATGTAGTGAAGTCCTAGTATACCTACCATTTTTTTCTCAACTATCAGACCTAATTGAAAACCATTACGCTTTGCATAATTATCTAAACCTGAGTTGATAAAGGTCAAGATATCTTTTTCGCTTTTGGTCGAATCTACCCAGGGCATCCAGGGTTTTAGATGATCCCTATTGGCATCAACGAGCTTAAACAGTTCTGGGGCATGAAGGGGCTCGAGCAGCTCGAGGCTTAAATCTTTGCTTATATATATTTGAAACATATTTCCTAAAGCATACTTGCTTATAAATGAGGTGGTGCAGGCTTAAATGCCATCCTAAATGAAAATGTGGCTTATGTAGCAGAACTTTATAACAACGTGTCGTGATATCACTGACAGTTATTCCGACTAACCTTTCAGTTGAAACCCCATCCGATTATGTCTTTTCCCTATGCCTATTAATCCCAGACTGTCTGCTCTATACCTCTACCTAAAAACTAATTAGAATGGGCTATATTAGGTGACTTTCTTTGATAAAAGCATGTGTGTTTGGCAAACTCGAGCTACAAAATCTGCGGCTAGACCTTTGTGTAAAGTGTGAACTGATTGCCTTTTTGCCCAGTACCGCATTACGTCACCCTACTTTGCCCTTAGAAAGTTCAGAAAAGTTAAAAGTAGCTAGTAAAGCATCCTTATGATGACATCTGAAAAACCTATTCCTTCACCTGATGGGCGTTACGTCGTTCAAGTCATGGCCTGGGAAGCCCTCATGTCCCATTGGGTATTCAAACCAGAGCTAAGAGAATCCCTGAACCAGACCTGCCTTTTTTCTTTTTCTAATAATAATTGGTCGCTCGATTCAGCCGTTTGGGAGGGTAGTAGCGTGGTACGAATGGCGTTACGCAACTACCCTGGTCATCAAACACCGACTCCTCTGGTCGTAAGATTTGATTGCGAAAACCTCACAGCATCGCTAGAAAATGGCCTCACTGTCCCGTTTAGCCAGCTTGAAGAGGTACTTGAGCAATCTCTAGGCTCGAGCCCTTCTTCAATCCAAGTTGAACCTTCCACCCTTGCTGATAATGCCCATGCCACTTCGCTAAAGACAAGCCCAAACCCCCTCCTGCTCAAAATTCTTGCCTGGTCGCATATTATTCTTGGAGCTTTGGTCCTTCTCATAGAACTGTGGCTCGTCACTGCGGCGTGGCAGTCACTAGAACTGGGTTATCGCGAATTTCTCTCCTGGGACATCCAAGACTGGGGAATTGTACTGTTCTTTGTGCTACCCTTTTGCCTTTCCCTGTTAGCTGGTATAGGATTGCTAAAAAATCGTAGATGGGCACGTATCATCATTACTATTTTGTCGGTTCTATATTTGCCTGCCTTACCCATCGGAACGGTATTAGGAGGCTTAGGTTTTTGGGTTTTATACCTTTCAGAGGCAACAAACAAGCTACGTGCCCCAACCAAGGACTCTGCGCCTATCATAGATAATATCTAAACCATTATTACTTGACCCAAGAAATCGTCAAATCACCTAAGGAGGGTTTCGCAAATGTCAGATTTACCAAGCAAAGTCTTAACCATTGGCGGCTGGGACCCTTGCGGTGCTTACGGTGTGGCCGCCGATATCAAGACCTTTGCTACCTTGGGCTGTCACGGTATGGCAGCTTTAAGTGTTGCAACCGTGCAAAATAGTTTAGCCTGGCTAGGAGCAGAGTTTTTCTCGGCCGATTTTTTAAGTAAGCAGCTTGACGCCATTTTGAGTGATTATGGTGCAGACGCCTTAAAAACAGGCTTTCTCGGTAACGCTAATTTAATAAAGGTGGTAGCCCAAAAAATAAAACAATATGACCTCAAACACGTGGTTATAGACCCTGTTGTCTTGAATGCCAAAGGCGAAGTAATGTTTGAGAGTCAGGTTAAAGAAGCCTACGAAGACCTGCTTTTCCCCTTAGCAACGGTAATTACCCCAAATCTTAAAGAGTTAAATTACTTTTTAACTGGGGAGAGCACAGCTTGGGACGGCTCGAGCCAGGCCAAAGCCCAACTTGCAAGCTATTATAAAGTCCATTTCAAAACGGCAAACAAACCTATCATTTGCTTAAAAGGTCTTGTAAATGCAGCACCCAGCCTGCCGTTTGCTGATGGTTGGTATGACGGTGAATCTTTCCACTTTTTTAAATCAAGCTTTGTCGAAACGCAAAATCTTAGTGGTTCAGGCGATACTTTTTCAGCCGCCTTAACTGCAAATTTGGCCCAATCTATTGAACCCAAAGAGGCTATCAAGCTGGCAAGCCGTTTTGCACATGAAGCCATAAGGCGGTCAAAAGATTGGAGCTTAGCCAAAGCTGAAGGTCCAACTGGAAACTTTATTAAGGCTCCCTAAACAAATGCGAGATAGGGAATGTGTCGACACATTCCCTATCTTTTGTAGACTATTTTGGTAGTGATATAAGGCAGATTGATGTTCAAAGTGAACATTAAAGTTCAAGTGCGTGACTCAGCAAGTTTTCAAACCTTTACCGAGACAGGCTATCTGTCAGGATGATACCACCACTCTTATTTTTTAATTGACAACATATAATTACCACCTTGACCCACACTGTCCGTGGTAACAAAAACGAGCCAGGTACCTGCATCAGCGGCATTGAAACTTATTTGCGATTTGCTGCTATCTTCGGCAAGTTCATCGTTTTCAAAAAATGTACCTACTGGGTCCATAACAGCTAAATAGGTATTGAAATCAGCCGAAATAAGCGTAAATTTAACCGTTTGACCTTGCTCTAGATCAATACTATAAAAGTCAACATATTCACCCGTATCTAGCGTTTCATCCCCTGCCTCAAGCACACCTAAATTCGTGCTGCGTGCTTTGCTGGTGGTCATATCTTTAATGTCATAGTTGGTTTCGGTGGTGCTTGCTTCCGTAGTGTTAGCTTCTGTGGTATTGGGTTCCGTGGTGCTTGCTTCGGTTTCTACTACAGGTTCAGGAGCAGCCGTACGACCCATCACCATTTCATAGCTTCCGACTTCACCTACATCGTGAGTTGTTACATAAACTTCGTAAGTGCCATCTTCTGGTGCGTCAAATTCTATACGAGAAACGGCGATCTGGTTTTCATGATCATCGTTGACAAAATATTCACCGCTCGGGGTCATGGCATAGAGGAAAGTATCAAATTCTGTCGAGGTTAGCATGATAACGATATGCTCCCCTTTACTAAAGTCGTAATCGTAGACATGGTAAAATTCACCTGTCTCAGTAAACGCCGTATCTTCTGTCTTAATCACATCATCAACAATACTTTGGTAAACATCATCCTGGGTATTAATCCCCAAAATGTAAGAGCCTGTATCCCCCGCCCCGTAGCTCGAGACTTCAACTGTCCAAGTTCCTGAAGTCGGCACAGGTAAATCAAGCTTTGCTACCGAGCCATTACCACTGTTTTCAGTAAAGTCATCCTTCCAGAACACCGCGCCATCTGCCGTTCTAACCAGTAAATAGGTGTCAAAATCGTAAGAGGTTAATTCTAAAACAACTTCTTGACCTGCCAGTAAATCAATGTCGTACTGGTCATAAAATTCATTGGTGTCATATAGACTGTCGCCCTCTTGCAAGGTTCCCGAAAAACTTTCAGCGTAAGCAACGGCTGGTTCTGGGGTAGCATCAACCTGAGGCTCTGATAAATCTTTAAAGGCCACATAGGCATTTAGCAGGGTTTCCCAACTTCTAGAGATATCAGTGTATTCGTCTTGACAGCGGTCTGCCCGTTCTTTGGGCAAATACCCTGTGGCGCTGGTAAGCAAAAAGCCCTTACTTTCTTGACGAATAAGGTTGGAATA
>JAHEBB010000509.1 GCA_024642575.1 Trueperaceae bacterium
GGCAAATAGAGCTTCTAATCCCCTTCTGGTTAAGGCATCTTCGGCCATGATATGAAGGGTGATGCTGGTCATTTGATAAAAGTGTACATTGCTTAAACTTGCTGGACAAAGATGTTTATCTTTATTAAAGCCTTATAACTAAACATTTAATTAGGTCATCTAATATCGACCGTATCAAGAGCAGTGGCTTCAATATGATTAATATCTAAATTCCAACCAACGCCAACAGTACCTTCAGGAAGACTTACTATTCCATTCTTAAAGGGAATAGAGCCATGTTTTTTTGACTTCACATCCGCAACATCAATTACCAAATCTTCGTAATAAGTATTATTGGGTAAGGCTAAGCCTAGTTGGAGATTGGCTAAGCCGCCTCCATGCACTTCTGCACGCATGCCATTAGCCTCAGCTAACTGACCAACTTTCATACCCCCAGTAAAGCCACCTTTGTAATGCGTGCTTGTTCGCATGATGTCGCATGCGCCTCTGCGAATAAATTCTGCGGCATTCCAATGTGACCCATCAGAGCACTCAGCAGCTAAAATCGGGATATCAAGGGCGTCACAAAGTTTGCGGTAGCTTTCCAGGTCAAACTCGCGCATAGGCTCTTCATACCAGAAGAAATTAAGCTCCTCTAACACCCTCCCCATATACAGGGAATCCTGATAATCCCATATTGCAGAAGCGTCAAGGGTTAATTCAATGTCATCACCAACATGATTACGAATGGCGCGGCAAAGCTTGGCATTGGTTTTAACATCCCAATAGCGTAAATGAAGTTTGATAGACGTGTAGCCTTCTTCTAGCGAGGCATCAATAACCTCGAAATATTCTTTTTCAGTATCATAACTGGTGGTTGACGCATACGCTGGAATGCTGTCGCGATAGCCACCTAAAAGCTGATAAACAGGCAAGTTAGCGACTTTTCCTTTTATATCCCAGAGGGCAACATCAGCTAAGCCAAAAAAATAAAGGGGGAATTCCTCGAGCCTGTCAATATCCCACATGCGCTTCCATAAAAATTCAGTATTTAACGGATTTTTCCCTAATAACTCTTGACCCACACGACGTTGAATCAAATCTAGCGCAATGCGGCCTTTAGGACCTAGGGCGTGTCCTTCAATACCCTCATCGGTAATGAGCCTAAGAACACAATTATAAGCCCGATCAATCGCATGACCATCACCAGAGCCCGGTCTATTGGTTTGCCAGGTAAAGGGTTTTACTTTCTCTTCAATAAGATGAGCCATGACACGAATTATTTTCATGATGTAACCTCCAAGCCTGCTTTGTTAACCGTATAATAAGCCTTGGCAAAGTTTAGGGTCTAATATTAAGGATGCTTAGAAAAGAAATCTAATAGTCTTTGGTTTAGACTTATGGATAGAAAGCACCCGATAGGCTCGTGTCAGAATGATTGACATAAAAGAAAATAGACTCATCCCCAGGGCAAATCTCTTCTTGCCATGTTACGGTCTGGGCACAGGGCTACTTGGGGAACAGACTGAGAAGACAGCTATCAGTACCATTCAAACAGCCTTTGACCAAGGTGTTAGCCTTTTTGATACAGCTCCCCTTTATAGCAGTGGACAATCCGAACGATATCTTGGTCAGGCGCTCTCTAAGGTCAAGCGAAGCGATTTCATGATAGCCAGCAAAGTGGGTCGCCTAGTTCAAGCTAATGGTAGCTGCCAATTTAATTTCAGCCGAGACGGCGTTATGCGTAGCCTTGAGCAGAGTTTGACAAGACTAAGAATGGATTATGTTGATATCTTGCATATCCATGACCCAGATAACCATTACAAGCAGGCACTAGATGAAGCTTTTCCTATCCTGTATGAGCTGCGTAGTCAGGGTGTTGTTAAGGCAATCGGCGCTGGTATGAATCAATGGCAAATGTTACAAACCTTTGCCGAAAATGCTGACTTTGATTGTTTCTTATTAGCTGGCCGTTATACTTTACTAGAGCAAACAGCGCTTCCTTTTCTCAACTTGTGTACTACTCGGCAAATTGCCATTATTTTAGGAGGCGTTTTCAACAGTGGCATTCTAGCTAGTGACCTTAATCAAGGTGCTCGGTATAATTACGGTAAAGCGCCTGTGGAGATACTTGAAAAGGCTCATAGGCTCGCCGCTACATGTGGGGATTTTGGCCTTCCTTTAAAAGGTGTTGCCCTCCAGTTTTCATATCTACATAAGGCAGTAAGTTCGGTTGTTGTTGGTGCTACTACTGCTGAAGAAGTTTTGGATAATGTACAGAATTTGAAGCTAGATGTGCCGATTGAACTTTGGAAGAAGTTAAAAATAGAAAGTTTGTTACACGAGGACGTGCCTATTGCTTAATAAATCAAGCGTTAATACCTTTTGCCCTCCTGACGCTATAGAAAATTGATTCCGAAACAAGGCTACAGGTGGAAAATTTTTAAATGGTTGTTAATTTTTTTAAATACGACGGAATCGAAATAGACCTTTTTAAGGAGTAAAAAACTTCACGCTTTTTTCCTTTTGTTCCATTATCTATACAAGTGAGCTAAACTGCATAAACAACAAATAAATTTGACAGGCACGGAGGATTAGGAAATGGCAGATCGAAGCGAATTATCCCCTGAACTCGAGTTGTTACTTGAACAAAAAACCAATGCCCTTTCTAGAGAGGTGGCTGCTTCTCGAGAACTAGCACATAGTGAAGCTAATCGAGCTCGAAATCAAGCCTTTATCCTGCTTGCAGTAGCTGTGTTTATCTTAGCCCTTCTTGCTGTTTTTGGGCTCACTCAGTTTATCGAGAATGTTGTCAATAAAAAGGTAGAAGAGCGAGTGGCTAAAGAAGTTAATACGCCCCTAGCCCCTGCTCAGGAACAAATTGCATTGGCCTTAAAAACTGCTGAGGATGCATCTGTTCAAGCACAAGACTTTGCTACTCAAACAGAATCGGTCTTGGCAAAGCTCCAACAAACCGTGCAAGATGCCATTTCAAGCTATGAAACGGGCTTATCAGAAAACCTTACCGCAACGCTAACACCGCTACAGGAGGAATATGCATCAAAACTTGCAGCCAGTGAAGCGCAGATCACATCATTTTCAGAAATCTCAACTGAAATAAAAGCGCTTAAGGATGAGGTAAATCAAGAATTGGCGCATTTACAAGCTATCAGAACAGACTGGACATGGAAAACCTTAGAAGGTGTTAACTCTCGGTTTCAATCTGATGCTATTTACCCAGCTCAAATAGCAGTTAATAGCCTAACGAAAACTGTCTATTTTAGAGGACAACTTGTAAAGCAAGATGCTAATGAGCCGTCCACGGTGTCATCAACAGGTGCTTTATTTAAACTTCCATTTGAATGTTCCCCCTTAACAAAGAGAGCATTCATTGGCCCTTCATCCGTGACTGTAGATTTTCGGGAGTTTAGCAATTTTAACCAGTTTGTGGAATTGCCTAATGGTCAAATATGGATTGATGAACAGGGTAGTGCAGGTATGACGGGGAGCTTTGACCGTGTGTATCTTGAGGGGATAAGTTATGATATTTCCGATACTGATGCTTGTTTAAGAAGTCTTTAAAGGTTAAATCTTCAAGTTTGAGTAATAGAAACTCCTTGCTATACAAGTTTAATCCTTTGCTACACCACAGGATGTCAGTCTTTAAGCCTGTAAACCAAAGCTTCATACGGACTTTCTTGCCCGTTATTATCTATAAAGACTAGGACTATCTCAAAAAGGAAAGAAGCCGTAAAGTTTAGGAATGGGAACGACGAGGCAGATGTATTACCAATACTTGTTGGTAAGCCAAATTAACTACACCTGTACAAACTTAGCAGAACATGTGGAAGCTAAGCAGCTTACTGG
>JAHEBB010000109.1 GCA_024642575.1 Trueperaceae bacterium
TCTTGCGCTTTGCTGAGGTTCTGGGGGAAAACGGGCAGATTTATACCGACAACCTGAGAACAGCAACGGCAACGGATGTTTATACCTTTAAAGGTGAAGGCGAAGAAGTTTGGGAAACCAAGTTTACTTTTCATGGATTTCGCTATGTTGAGGTCAAAAACTATCCTGGAGAGGTCAGTTCTGAAACGGTAACTGGCATCGTGCTTTACTCGAGCATGACCGAAACAGGTAGTTTTGAATGCTCCGACCCGCTTATCAATCAACTCCAGAGCAATATTATGTGGGGCCAACGAGGTAACTTTCTTGATGTACCTACCGATTGCCCGCAACGGGATGAGCGTTTAGGCTGGACAGGTGATATTCAGGTCTTTGTGCGCACGGCTGCCTTTAATATGAATGTTGCCCCTTTTATGACGAAATGGGCTAAAGATGTTCGGGATGCGCAAAGTAAACAAGGAGCGGTACCTGCTGTTGTACCCAGCGCGGGCATTAGCTTGACAGATGGTGGCCCTGCCTGGGCAGATGCGGCAGTAATATGCCCTTGGACCATTTATCTTTGCTATGGTGATAAAACAATTTTAGAAGAAAACTACGACGTCATGGAGCATTTTATGGCCTTTCTACTTCAGGAAAGTCCAGGGTATGTTCGTTGTGCGCCCGATTATAAGGGCTGGATGGGATTTGGTGATTGGCTCTCGATTAATGCTGACACGCCTCGAGATCTGATTGGTACCGCCTTTTTAGCCTATGATGCCGGTCTCATGGCTAAAATCGCAGCTATTCTAGGTAAAACTGAGGATGTCAAGCGCTATGAAAACCTTTTTGAAGATGTTAAAAAGGTGTTCCAAACCCGCTTTTTAAAGGGCGGAAACTTATCGGCATCTGAACTTAAAGCGATCAAAGATCGACAAGATGTGCGCATGGCTGATTCTATTTCTCAGGGAAATCTTGAGAAAAAAGACTACGGTAAAGTTGACTCAAACGTCTACAACACCGAGCTTTTTACCCCTAGCCAAACCGCCTATGTGCTTGGACTACATTTCAACTTACTGCCTGAAAACCTTAAGGCTCAGGCGGCTAAAGAACTGGTTGAAGACATCAATCGTCGTGACTTGCATCTCTCAACGGGTTTTGTCGGTTCACCCTATTTACCCCATGCCCTAAGCACAGAAGGCCAGCTTGATACTGCCTATTCTTTGCTTAGTCAAAAATCCTGGCCCTCCTGGCTCTATGCAGTAACCCAAGGCGCAACCACGATTTGGGAACGCTGGGACGGTTGGACTGAAGATCGTGGTTTCCAAAGCGATGAAATGAATTCGTTTAACCACTATGCTTACGGCTCCATTGGTTCTTGGCTTTATCAGGTAGTGGCTGGGCTCGAGCTTGACCCTGAGCAACCCGCCTACAAACACAGTTTTATTCAACCGCAGCCTGGTGGGGGTCTAAGTTACGCCAAGGCAAGTATAGAAACGCCTTTTGGCCTGCTTTCAAGTCACTGGCAGAAGCAAGGTGATAGTTACACCATAACCATTCAAGTTCCTGCCAATACCACCGCAACAGTAAGGTTACCAGGCTCGAGCGTTTCTGAAAACGGTGAACCTATCAAAAATCTAGAAAATGTTCAAAACTTGAGCCAAGGTCAAGGTGTTACACACTTTGATGTTTCGTCGGGTACTTATTCCTTTAGTGTTAAGTGAAACATTTGGGCATCCGCTTTAAGTTCATGCGGATGCCCGTTATTCTGTCAATTTCACTTACCGAAAAAGACTAGCCTTCATAGCGTTCATTGGTGAGCCAAAAAACAATATGCTCATTGACATTTTCTAAGTGGTCACCAAAACGCTCTAAGTTTCTTGCGACGGCTAAAAGCTTGGTGGCAATGGTAATCGTTTGAGGTTGTTCCATCATATAAGTTAAAAGCTCACGTTGAATTTGCTCATAAAGATCATCGATTTCCTTATCCATTTTGTGGGCTTCTTTTGCCTTTTCAATGCTGCTATCAGCAAGCGCATGAATCGTCTTTTCAATCATGGTGGTAAGTATTTTCATGATCTGATTCATGTCAGTATATTTTTTAAGCGGTGGATCTTGAGCTAAGCTAGCCCCAGCTTTAGCAACATGACTAGCGTAGTCACCTGCCCTTTCAATATCTGCCAGGGCACGGTAAATAGCGCCCAAGAAACGCAGATCTTTAGCAGCTGGTTGGCGTCTGGCTATGATAGTTAGAATACGCTGCTCCAACTCGGTCATGAGGGCATCGACTTGCTCATCTAGGTGTACGCAGCGTTCAGCCGCAATCACATCGGCTTCAATCAAAGCTTTTTGGGCAAGCTGATTTTCCTCTTTAACCAAACTCAGCATTCTGACGACAGAGGCGCTGATTTCCTGAAGATCGTAAGCTAAGGCGTTCATGACGCTCGAGCGTAACATACCTAAAGTATGGCTGAGTAGTGTCAAGCCCTTGTCAGCTCCTTATAAGAGCAATTTTGTACAAAAAGATGCTTAAAGCCAAGGTGTAGAGGGAAATAAAAAGCTTACAAAAGGCTATTAAGGTAAATCAATATCACCCACTGAAGCCATAAAAGCTGACGCATTCCTGACATTTGTCAGGCTAGACTAGAAAGAAAGCTGACCTTTGGGTAATAGTCAGTGCTTTTAAAGATTAAAGAGAGATCTCTCAGTCTCACAGATAGGGTAGTCATACCTAAACGCCAGCTGACGGAGATGTTATGTAGATGCGAAGCAAATTACTGTTAATTGAAGATGATGATGCCTTAAGGGAGCTTTTAAGTTTTCATTTAAGTAAAGCTAACTTTGATGTGCTCGAGGCAGCGACAGCCTATAATGCCTGGCAGTTATTACCTGAAGCCTCAATTGTTGTACTGGATTGGATGCTACCTGATGAATCTGGGGTTGATTGGTTGCGTAGATTAAGACAATCTGATTTCTCAGATGTACCCGTTTTAATGCTAACTGCAAGAGCCAGTGAAATGGATAAAGTAACGGGTCTTAATGCCGGGGCAGATGATTATTTGGCAAAGCCATTTTCTTCGGCAGAGTTAATTGCTAGGCTTAATGCCCTTTTAAGAAGAACCAAATCTGTGCAAAGATCTGTCGTTGGTGACCTTACGGTTGATATAGAACAAGGTCTTGCCCTGTTTCAGAATGTGCGGCTCGAGCTTACCAGACGTGAGTTTGACCTCTTAAGTTTTTTAGCGCTACATCCGGGCAGAGTATTTGGGCGAATGGAGCTTTTAGACCGAGTTTGGGGCGAAGATTTTTTAGGCACTGACCGAACGGTAGATCAACATGTTGCACAACTTAGAGCATTGATTGGGCCTGAGTACATTGAAACTGTTAGGGGGAGAGGGTATCGTCTTATAGACCCTAAAGGACTTGTATAACAGCTTTATATTAAACGGCATAAAATTAAACAGTTTTGTATAAAAGGATGCTTAAAGTATTGGATAGGCTCATAGACAAAAAAACCAATCAAGATTGGCAAGATAATCTAAATGAAGGGCTGATCTTTTTAAGCAATTATCGGGTTGCTCAAATTAATCAGATGGCCTCGAGTCTTTTGGATATTCCCAAAGAGCAGGCCATAGGGTTACCGCTCATTGCCGTTTTACGGGATCATCGGCTCGAGCAGGCATTTATCAGACAAGAAATAGTTGAGTGTGAAACACGAGGTCGGCAGCTAAAAGCCATTCCTTTTGCAGAGGGTTTAATCCTTCAAGACATTTCGCCCATCAAACGTGCTCAGGACAACGCCAGAGAACTCCTGGCAGTTTTGTCGCATGAGCTTCGTACGCCTGTAACTGTCATTCGTTCTACCCTCGAAGCCTTACAAGATGATGTTCCTGACAAGCTGCGTAAACGTTTTATGGACCGTGCGCTTACTGAAAGTGAGCGATTGGTGCGGCTTTTAGAAGACCTTACTGTTGATGTTAAACCTCCCCAATATCGTCGTATTGAAATAGCTGCAATTGCTCAAAGAGCCAGTAATCTTTTGCATAGCGTATTTGCCAAACATGGCATTCTTTTAAACGAAAACATAGAAGACTTATGGGTTTGGGCAGATGCTGACAAATTATTGCAAGTCCTCATTAACTTACTTGAAAATGCTGCCATTCATGGACCTGATAATGCCTCTGTGAAGCTCATTATCGAGCAAGACTCAGGGCAGCCTGCAAAAGCGCTAATAAAAGTTCAAGATGAGGGAGAAGCCCTTGACCCAGAGGTGCTCGAGCGTCTTTTTGAGCCCCATGCCAGAGGCCCAAGTGTTAAAGCAAAGGGTACAGGCTTAGGGCTTTATATTGTTCGAAATATTGCCAATGCCTGGGGTGGGTCGGCCTGGGCAAGACCACTAGAAAAAGGCAATGAGTTTGGCGTAAGTGTTTTACTTAAACCGTAACTATAAGGATGATCGGATAGTTTTGACTTATTGGACTAGTAATAGCAGTTCTATGAAAAAAGCAGGCTTTAGTAATTTTGATACACTCATCTTAATTGTTAATCCAAAGGTTTGTTATAAACATCGGATGGTTGAATCTGAATCCGTTTTCATTTGTCATTCCGCCTTTAGCCCCAGCGAATGCTGGGGGAGGCTGTAATCCATACCTAACAACTAGTTTACAAAACGGCATTAATCATTCTCAATAAATTTTAGAAAGACTATTTATTTATGCAGGAAATTAATTTTTTTGTTCAGGAAGGTTTGGAAGTTCAATCCCCTCAAGTAACCGACTGCTCTGCCTGTTTCGTTCAAACCTTTGAGGGAGTATGGGTTCTGTCAGCTCAATTTTTGTTCTATCTTTGCTAAAGTCAAATAAGTGCAAATTTTGAAGATTGTTAAGCGTTCTGGTTTTTGGTCTACTCACAAAGAGTTCTTGGATAAGAGGTTCTGGTTCAGTAGATCTTTCAGGCAGAGGGGGATCGTCGGGCTTTAAAGGTTCAGGTGCGATATGGGAAAAAGGGAGAAAGCGTTCGTATAGCTTTGGTCTGACAAAGGCCAATACCAGTGTAACCACTGCTAAACTGAACCATTTATCCTGATGTAATGCCAGATGAGCAGCTAGGCTCGAGCCGTTTTGAAACTCGAGCTGCAAATAGGCAGATCCAGCCGCAGCCCAGGTAAGCGCATAAGAAAAAATGACTCCGAGGCTACCCGCCCACCAGAAAAGCCTGGGAGAAGGGCTTATGGCAAACCATCCTAAGACACTAAGTTCAAGGAGCAAAATTAGGTCTGGAAACTTCAGCAGATTGCCTAAGGAAAGAAAGAGAATACCTGCTACTAACCCAGCACTTGGCCCTAATGCCAGCGTTATAAAATAGAGAGGCAATCGGCTTAAGCCCATGGATACTGCATCGGCATTTAGTTGACTTGAATTAAATAGGGTCAGACAGAGAAATCTTAAAGTGAGAGCTGAAATAACAGATATGACAATACTAATGAGGCCTCTTGGACCAAGTGCTGAAATAAAGTCGAGCCTAAACAGGCCTGAAAATAGCGAAACTACAAATAAAATAATACTCGCCAGCAGCGAATAGGCCAAAAAGGGCTGCTGCTGGAAGAAGAAAACAAGAGTTCCCGTGTCAGGCACTTGGAAAAGTATAGCGCAGAGTATCTTAAATATCCAACCTTTTTTTGCTAAGCTAGGGGCAGACTGTTTTGTAAGTTTGACATTGCCCCTTAGAAGCAGTTAAAGGATGCGTGCGAAATGTGTCGATCCAGCTTTAAAAATTTTATTAAATCACTAAAATTTACTGTGCTTATTAGCAATGTTCATATGCCCTAGCTAAGAGGCGTAAAAGATAGTCTTAGCTTTTCAAGTTATTTTTTCTTATTGATAAATGTATGAGCCCAAAAGTGGCTTGTTTGTTTTAGATATCCCGTTATTGCTAAAACCATTTTTCTTTAAACCTTAGGTTCAAACTTAGTTAAATTAGGAGGAAGATCTATGAAGTGGTTACGTTTTTCTTTAGTGTTTATTATACTTTTGGGCTTGGTCGCATGCCCAAGTTCTTCAAACCCTCCAACGCCAAACGATGGCCCCAAGCTCGAGCTTGGCCCTGCGGGTGTCGTTTTAGATGGGGGTAAATTGTTAGTTGCTATTCCTATAGAAAATAAGGCGAAAGAAGGAATCGACGCTGATGATGTTAAGGTTTCTGCCTTAACACTTGATACCAAAACACCCCTTAGTCCAGCAACCTTCCCTGTGAATTTAGGGCTGGTCGGCCCCGATATTACCGAAAGAAAGGTTTTGCAACTCCGCTTTGAAGGTGCAGGCTTTAACGAAAAAACGCCTTACCTCATAAAGCTTACGGGAACTTATGTTTTTCAAGGCAAGACCTTTGATTTTTCACTTGAGGGTGCTTTAACTTTGCCACCAGGTTCTCCAGGCTCGGCTGAAAGCGAGACGGTCACCGTAGCACCTGAAACGGTAGACGGTGCGCCTTTTGAACATTTTGATCCTGAGCGCCAGGGTCAAGAGCCCAATGAAGGCTCGAGCCCGCCTATTCCTACTGGGGAATTAAGAGGAACCTTAGCACCCACCGAAGAACCCTCTTCATTTGGAGACAATAGCAATTTAAGTTCTCAGGCAACGCCAGTCCAGCTTTACAAAAATACGGCCTTTGCTGACCCAGGGGGTGCGAGAGACCCCATTGACCTTTCGGGGGCAAGTCATGGTGATTTGGTTTTTGGAGGTGGAAATACTTTTGGGGTGTATTCAACGGATGGGGGTAATACTTTCACCAATCTTGACATCACCAAAATATTCCCGAGTGCCGCGACAGCGGATAGTGGTGGGCTTTGCTGTGACGAAATTGTGCAATATATTCCAAAAATTGACCGATTTATCTGGCTTATGCAGGACTGGAATCATGCCACTGCTAATACCAACAAAGTTAGAATAGCCAGCGCTAGTCCTCAAGATATTGTGACGAGTAAGGGTACCAAATGGACCTATTGGGATTTGAGCTCGGCTACATTTAATTTGGGAGCAAACTGGATTGACTACCCTAATTTATCTGTGGGTGAAAACTTTTTATATCTTGATATCAACCGTGTGGGAGGGTTCAGGTTAGTTGTCCGTATGCCCCTAAACGAAATAAAAAATGGGCAGACGCTAAACATGAACTATTTTACGGGAGGTGGCGGCATTGTTGCTCAAAACCTGGCAACCACAGCCTATTGGGCAAGTCACCTGAGTACCAGTAAAATGAGAGTCTACGAATGGCCTGAAAGCAGTGGGAGCGTGTCCTGGCATGATGTTAATGTCAACAGTTGGCCCAACATCGAAGCTGACCTTCCTAATAAAGGCGCTTATATTTCAAATACCCCTGGAGGTCTTAACTGGTTGGGTGGCTTAAACATTTTTCCAGGTTCGATCCTTTCAGGTGGTGCAACGAGGCGACCCGCAGGAAATGGGCATGGTGAAGAACTCTGGTTTGCCTGGACCGCCAATAGCAACAACAACTTTCCCCATATTCACGTACAAATTGCCAAAATCGAACCAGGAACCTGGAAGCTTGTTGGACAAACGCAAATCTGGAACCCTGAACATGCCTGGGCTTACCCGGCGCTCGCAACCTTGTCAGACAGCAATGCGACGGTTGGTGTATCTATTGCCTGGGGGGGAAATAAATACTTCGGTAATCATGCTGTAGGATTTCCGGGTGACCCAACCCTAACCATCACAGGAACGAGTGCAGGGGATATAGGGGCCGGGCGCTGGGGAGATTATTATTCCCTGAGACCCCAAACACCTGGTTCAGGTTTGTTTTCAACCTTTGGCTATAACGCGAGTTGCGATAGCAAAGGCAAAAACTGTGGCTATCAGCCGCGCTATATTCTGTTTGGTGCTTCTGGTCAGCCCTTACCTAAAGTAGACTTAGTCCAAAATAATGTCACTGTTAATTACAAAGTGCCTATGGACCTAACCAAGCTTTATAAAATAACGGTACCTGGGGGTGGCCTATACTTTACGACCATTACCTCTGATGTGGACGGGAAGATTGATACTGCCTTTGCCTCAAACCAAACCTTTAAAACCCAGGGTGTCAGGCATATCACCATCAAGGTACAAACCCAGGCAGGTTTAAGCGATCTAGCCGTTTTAACACTCACTGCTGTTAATACCGCCCCCAGTATCACCGACTTGTCAGCGCCAACGACAATTGGTTTAGGTGTAGGTTGGGCGCTCAACTCGGCGGTCATAGCCCCAGACCCCAATGAGCTTACAGGAAAACTTGACTGCTCGAGATTAAAATGGAGCGTAACAGGCAGTGATCTTTTAACAACAGAAACTGCGTCAAACTTTGGCTGCGATGCTTTTGTTATTTTTGGGGCTGAAGGTAGTCGCGCTGTTTCTTTGACCGCTACCGACCCAGAAGGTTTGAGCGTGAGTAAAACCTTTACGGTAGCTGTCACCAAGCGACCTGATGTGATTCCCCCAACGCCAAAATTTATCAGGGTCGTTAATACATTCTCGAGCACAACCTTGCAACCAGGGGATAGGGTGGTTTTCCGCCCACTCTTAACTGCTTCAGTTGATGTTTATAACCCTGATAGTGCGCCTCTTGAATACTCATGGGCACTGTTTGGGCCCTTTGGTGCTTTTGGCTTTGATTTAGGAACCTCAGCTACAGCATCTGTCGCACTGGGCGATAGTAAATACAATTCTGTAGATGGCGATCCTTATTGCAGTGATGATGGAGACAATAACCTAAACACCTGCCGAGCACGGTTTAGAGTGATTCTTAAGTCTAACGGAGCTACAGTGGGGGTTAAAGAGTTTCCCTTTATCATTGACTACACCCCCCCTGGTCCGAGGTAAGAAAGTAGTGTTATGAAACGGCTTATCTTTTATCTACTGGTTTTGACTTTAAGCGCTTGCCAGCAGGCTAGTCCAGCGGCTAGTCCAGCCGACCTAAAAGCTTTGGCAGGAGACACTCTAGTGACGGTTTCCTGGACGGAACTTAAAGGAGTAAAGGCGTATTTGCTCAGTTGGCATGCTTCAGGTTCGCAAGTTATCAAAACCAAAACGGTTACAGCGCCAGCCTCGAGCGCCATTATAGATGGGCTAAGTAATGGCACGGTTTATCTCATAAAAATTGCTGCTGAAGCTCAGGGTGGAGCGCAGACTGCCTGGTCTAAAGAGGTTTTGGCTTTGCCCTCTGCGCCAAGCAATCCTGCGCCTAAACCCAAAGCGCCTACCCAGCCAAGTGGTCTTAGTGCTGCTGCCCAAGATGGTCAAGTTAGCCTGACCTGGCTCGACCCTAAAGACCCAAATTTGCTGACTTATGCTGTTTCTTTTGGGGTTGTCAGCGATAATCTTAGTGAGCTAAAAACCATTGAGGCACCTGCCAGCAGCGCGATTATTGATGGCTTGGTTAATGGTTCGACCTACTTTTTTGCCATTGAAGCAACTAACTCGAGCTCTCTTAAATCCGCACGTTCCGTCATCGTGAGCGCAACTCCACAAGCCGTACCCATGGCTCCAAAAATCACCGATCTAAAGATTGATGTTATGACGGAATCTGGTTACGCTGATCTGGGGCTTAGCAATCAAGTGCGCCAAGGTGCTGATATTCGCTTAAGACTTACGGGCAGTCGTCTCGATTCCTTAACTGCTGCTAGGCTGGGAGGTATTACCTTAACGATTGGTTTTGGAGAAGATACCCAAGTCAGTCTCAGCGGCGTCATTCCGCATGGTAGTAGCCCTGGTTTGCAGACGCTAATTTTGGAAAACGCGATAGGTTCATTTAGTTTAGCTGACGCGCTTGAAATTACAAAAATTAGTAGCAGTGCGAATGCCCTTTTTAACCCCAGTGATAGCTGCTTTGACCCAAGTCAACCAAAATTCTGCGGTTTAGGTACACCCAATCGACCCTTTAGAACCTTGTCCAAGGCAGTTTCTCTGGCAGGTACGGGTGACACTGTTTTACTGACTGCTGGGACCTATTCGGCAGGCGAAACCTGGCCATTATCAAGTGGTATTCCCAGTCCGAATATTCCTGTAGGTGTGAGCATTGAAGGGCAAACCAGTGACCGAAACACCGTCATTTTGCAAGGGCCAGGCAAAACAAGTGGTTATAGTGGCCTAGTTTTTGCGGGGGATGGCGCGGTTAAAAACCTGAGTTTACGTGGTTTTAAATATGCCATGATCTTGCGAAGGGGCAGTCAAACAACAAGGCTCGGTAGTCTGGCTATTGACAATGTTGAATCAGATAACAATTTTGATGGTTTACATGTTTGGGGCGCAGTTCGCCTAGATGTTACCAATAGCGCGTTTATTGGCAATGGAGATGATGGGGTAGTAAATGGAGGGTCTGGCATTTATGTGGCAGGTTCGACACCTTTTGTATTCCAGCAAAGCAATGTTGAAGGTAATGTTTATGGTATTTATGTCGATTGGGATGCCAACGGCAATCTGATGAATGTGACCTCAAAAGATAATATCCGTGATGGAATTTTTAGTAACCGCTCGCAACTTGTCATTTCAAATTCAACGCTCTCAGGTAACGGCTTTTCTGGCCTTTTCTTTGCTATGCCTGCTGGCGAATACAGCCTTTTTATAGATAAATCGACTATTACGGGGAACAAGTATCAAGGGGTTCATCTTAAGGGCATCATGAAAAATCTTCTCGTTACGCTTTTTAACTCGAGCCTCTCAGGTAACGCGCAATGGCAACTTTTTGACGAGCGCAATGCGAGTACGGGCACGACAATCTATTCGCTTTTTACAAGTTACGAAGGCACGGTGCCAGCTACAGGCACCCTAACTTCAGGTAACGGTGGTTATGAATCGGTCATAAATTCTAAAAAGCTTTTCCGAATTCAAAATGTCGGAAATAGCATCGAGTTCAATGCCTTTTAAGGAGCACGATGAAACGTTTTGTCACCACGGTTTTTAGGTTTGGGCCGCTCAGTTTGCTACTTTTAGCTCTATCTGCCTGCGCTGCTGGAGGCTCGAGCGCTGCCCTGAGCGTGAGCCTAAAGAAGCCAGAGGTAGATGTTTACACCAACGGGCAACTTGCTATTGAAGTAAGTATTAGTGGGGGTGCGCCCGAAAGTGTTGATTTGCTTATAGGTAAAACAGTATTAACGAATTTGACAACTCCCTATACTTTTAACTGGGATACCAGTAAGGTACCCGAAGCAGATTACCAACTTATTGCCAGAGCGAGTTTGGGGGGTAAAACCTTTGAGTCGAGCCCAAGAACTATTCATGTTGATCGCACGGCACCATTGGTGCTGTCGTATAGTCCAAGTTCTGGGGATTCGCAGGTGGCTGCAAATGCACCTGTCAGTCTTAGTTTTTCAGAACCTTTAAAAGCAAGTACCGTATCAGAATCAAGTGTTAGTCTCATAGGCAATGCTAACAAAGCCTATCCTAAATCAGTTGTTCTTAGTGCCGATGGTAAAAGCTTAAGTCTGCGTTACCAGCAAGAATTACTTGATGCCTTGCCCCAAACCTTGAATGTTAGTTTTAGTGGGATGACTGATCTGGCAGGTAACGCTCTTAGCGCTGATCCCTGGAACTGGACTTTGCCTGATTGGTTGCAGTTGGGACTTGCTCTAGATAAAGACAAGGCAAATTATGCCTTTTTCCCAGCGATTGCCAGTGATACCTCGGGGAACCCTGTGGTTGCCTGGAGAGAAATCGTAAATAATGACACAGGCGAAAGTGACGTTTACGTAAAACAGTGGGATGGCAATGATTGGCAGCAACTTGGTGCAGCGCTCGAGCCAAATGCCTCTGATAGTGCCCTGTACCCAGATATTGCTTTATCAAAAGCCAATAAGATTTTTGTGGCTTTTCAAGACTACCCCGAGGCGAGCCCAAGCCAACTTTATGTAAGAAGCTGGAACGGCTCGAGCTGGGAAACCTTGGGTGAGGCTTTAAATATTGATACTTTGGTTGACGCTGAGCGCCCCTCCATTGTGGTTGGCGATGACGGCAACCCCATTGTTGCCTGGACGGAATATGACGCGCCGCACTCCAGCACCAATGTCTATGTCAAACAGTGGTCGGGTACAGCGTGGACTCAACTGGGAAATCCTGTTGACGATTCCATCCTTCTTTCGGTTGATACCCCAATGCTGGCAGTTCGTGGGTCTACCTTGATGGTTGCTTACGCAGAGCAAGATGTTAGCAGCAAAAATATTTATGTTGCCGAATTTAAAGCTGGAGATTGGGCAAAAGTGGGGGATTACCTTGACATCAATTTAACCAGTGATGCCATAAACCCAAGTCTTGCCTTAGATGAATCAGGTAAACCCTATGTAGCCTGGCAAGAAGATGCTGGAGCTGAGTTTAATAATGTTTATGTCAAAGAATGGAACGGCAGTACCTGGGAAAAACTGGGTGATGACCCAGAAAAGGCGCAGGACAGTGAAGAACCCAGTTTAACAGTTGATAGTGGGAACCTAAATTTGGGCGCTCGAGTTTGTAAACAAAGCGTTAGTAAGTGTGATATTCATGTTTATCAGTTTGATAATGCGAGCAAAACCTGGCTACGCCAAGGGGGTAGTCTTGACACTGCACCTAGCCTCGAGACCGAAGACCCCCACCTTGCCCTTGATGCTTCAAAACCAAAACAAGCCCTTGTTACCTGGTCTGAGTACGACGGAAAAAGTTTTAATATCTATGTAAAACGGTTTAACTATGCTGAGGTGGCCCAGTGAAACAGATAATTCTAACTTTGGTATTTACGTTAATCGGTCTGGTTTTTGCCCAAGATGAAGCCTTATTACAACAAGTGATGCAGGCTCAACTTGATGCGCCAAAGACCAGGGCGAACATTGTCTCGACGTCTGCTGGGGGAGTAGCGTCTTTGATCACGGTTGATTTTGTCGCACCAGATAGTTTCCATATGACGACCAAATCAGCTGATGTGGTCATCAGCGATATGATCCTTATGGCAGGTAAAACCTATCTTTATGATCCCAGTAATGGCTGGTCTTTGTCACCAATGGATTTATCTAGTGCCGTTATGTCCGTTAGAAATTCTGACATGATTAAAGAGACGACGCTTAGCAATATTCAAAGATTGCCCGATGAAGACTTAAACGGAAAACCTTGTTTGCTTTATAGCTATGGCTCGAGTTACCAAGGTATAGGCAGTCAAAATAAAATTTGGATTGAAAAAGCCAGCATGTTACCCCTGAGGCTCGAGTCTGAAAGTGAGTATACGGGTGCTAAAACACAAACCGTTATTGATTATAGTTATGAGGATAGTATTGAAATCAATGCACCCGAGTAGCCTCGTTTGCCAGTACTTAAATCTCTAGAACAAGGTAGGATAGAAAAAAGGCTGGAGGTCTTTATGTATCAGGCAAATGATAAGAGATACGAATCTATGGCGTATAGGCGCTCGGGTAAAAGTGGCCTGAAATTGCCAGCTGTCTCCCTTGGCTTATGGCACAATTTTGGCGGCGTTAGCCCCTTGGAAAATGGCCGCGCTATGCTAAGAACGGCTTTTGATTTGGGAATTACCCATTTTGATTTAGCCAATAACTACGGCCCACCTTACGGCTCTGCCGAAGAAAGCTTTGCTAAACTCTTTGCTCAGGATTTTAAGCCATACCGTGATGAGCTAATTATTTCGACCAAAGCAGGCTATGACATGTGGCCAGGGCCTTACGGCGAATGGGGTTCTCGTAAGTATCTCATGGCTAGCCTTGACCAGAGTTTAAAACGAATGGGGCTAGACTATGTAGATATATTCTACTCGCATAGACCTGACCCTGAAACACCCCTAGAAGAAACAATGGGTGCTTTGGCCAGTGCGGTCAAACAAGGCAAAGCACTTTACGCAGCCGTTTCAAATTACTCTGCCGCCCAAACGCGTGAAGCTTCGCGGATATTACGCGAGCTTGGCGTGCCTTTACTCATACATCAGCCAAGATATTCTATGTTTGACCGCTGGGTCGAAGCTGAGTTACTTGATGTTTTAGCGCAAGAGGGAGTTGGTTGCATTCCTTTTTCACCCTTGGCCCAGGGACTATTGTCTGATAAATACTTGAAGTCAATACCTGAAAATTCTCGTATGAAAAACTCACGTTTTTTAAAAGAAGCTGCCCTCACAGAAGAGCGCCTAAAGCAACTTAATGCCCTTAATGATTTAGCTAAACAACGCGGGCAAAGTTTAGCGCAGATGGCACTGGCCTGGGTCTTAAGGCACCAAACGGTTACGTCAGTGCTCATAGGAGCAAGTAGCTCAGAGCAAATAAAAGAAAATGTAGCAAGTTTGAATACTTTGCAATTTAAAGATGACGAGTTAACGGCGATTGAAAAGGTTTTGAGTCAGGCTTAAACAGCGCTTTGATGATTGCCTCCTAAGTTATGTCATCGTTAGAATTTGAGACCATGCAAAAGCGCCTCGAGCGAAAACAGGCGCTTTTGCAAGTTGTTTTCCTTATAAACAGCCAGCATGATCTTGATGACATT
>JAHEBB010000510.1 GCA_024642575.1 Trueperaceae bacterium
GCACATGATGTATTTGTCAAAGGCTTAGGTATTCGTGGTGATGCAGAGTATTTTTATGGCGCTTTCAATATTGCTGCTAATGCCCTTTATGAAATTCCTAAAGCTAGCCCTAGTGATCTTGGTGTTTATGTTGGTGGAGGGCCACGTCTGGCATTTGTACCTGATACGGCAGCAACCTTTGCTATTGGCGCTACGCTGGGTGTCGATGTTCCCCTCAATACCATTTCGCTTTTTTCAGAAGTTGATTTGAACTATCTTTTCTCCCTAAGTTCAGATGCCAATTTTTCAATCGTTGTTCCTGTCATAAGGGTAGGCTTAAACTTTCCACTTGACCAGCTAAGCACAAACCCCTAAACGCTAGCCAGTTTAAACAATCAAGCTTATACTTTCAGAAATTCGGTTAATTTTCTTGCGGAGAGGATTATGCCTAAATCAAACAGATTTCTGCTCATTACATTATTTTCATTACTTATTTGCTGGAGTTCCGCACAGAACCAAAATGCCACCTTGCCAGATTTCCCTATACCTACCCTGGTCGTAGGTGGACAAATAAATTTTCTTGGTTTCATCTTTGGAACAGGCTTGCATCTTGGCGCAGAAGATCTCTTTATAGAAAATTTGGGTGCGCGTTTTGACGCTGAAGTCCTTATACCTAATAAAGATAACCGAGTAAATTTGGGCTTAAGTGTTTTATACACGGTTTTTGAAGAGGATACCCTCTCAGGCTATGCTGGTGGTGGCCTAAGAGCTTTACGAGCCGATGCTTATAGCAGTTTTGGAGTAGGGCTTTTAGGAGGTATCGAGTATCATTTTGCTCCCTTGAGCTGGTTTGCTGAAGCAGAATACAGTACGACCTATTCTGCTTTCCGTACTGGGCTTAATTTCCGCTTTCAGTTGCCTGAAAACCCTTAGGCGCAAAGGTATAAAACACGACTAATAGCTTCTAACATTTGCTCAGCTTTTAGACCCCGTTTTTTAATTGAAAACCCTGGTGGATAGCGGGTAGGTTCAACATTATATGGAAGCGCTTTAATGCCCTTAGCGTCATAATCTAGGGCTTCATGTGCAAAGCTGAGTTGTACATCGGTCATGTGTTCTTTAATGTTAGCAACGCCTTTATCAGCGGCCAGAAGTCTGATTTTTGCCAATTCAATAAAGGTCTTAACTTCGGCAGGAATGGGGCCAAAGCGCTCACGCAATTCTTTTGAAATAGCCCCAATGGTTGCTAGATTTTGCGTTTCAGAAAGTCGACCATAGTACTCAATTCGCAATTCATCATCGGCAATGTAGCTGGGACTAAGTCGTGCATCAAGGCTCAGGTCTATTCCAGGATATTGCCGCTCTTGAGCAATCTGTTCGCCTTTAAGTTTGGCTATTTCTTCAGCGAGCATTTCGGTATAAACCTCGAGGCTCACAGCCGCAATTTGCCCGTGTTGTTCAGGGCCTAAGAGATTACCTACGCCCCGAATTTCCATATCTTTTTCGGCCAGCAAGTGACCGCTACCTAAATCATTGAGTTCAGCAATCGCGTAAAGCCTGCGCTGTGCGGTTTCGGTAATGCGCCCAGGGTAGAAGAGATGCGCCCAGGCTTCGGTCTGTCTGCGACCCACCCGACCACGAAGCTGATAAAGCTGTGCTAAACCCAACTTATCTGCTCGCTCTATAACCAAGGTATTTGCGCCTGTAATATCTAAACCTGATTCAACAATGGTGGTTGCTAACAAGATGTCAAAGGCACCCTCTTCAAAACCAATCATAATTTCTTCTAGGTCATCGGCGTGCATTTGCCCATGCACTACACCAATCCGCGCTTCAGGTACAAGTTGTTGCAAAGTTTTGGCGCGCATCCCCATAGAACCAACACGGTCATGAATGTAAAAGGTCTTGCCCCCACGCTCGAGCTCAAACATGATTGCTTCACGTACCGCCATCGGGTCATAAGATTGGAGTAAGGTTTGAATGGGTTTGCGACCTTCAGGCGGCGTCATAATCTGGCTCACATCACGCAGACCTACCAGACTCATATAAAGGGTGCGAGGGATAGGCGTAGCAGAAAGCGACAGAACATCCAGATTAGCTTTAAGCCCTTTCATCTTTTCTTTTTGGGCAACTCCAAAACGGTGCTCTTCATCAATAATAAGCAGCCCTAAGTCTTTAAAAGTAATGCTGTCATTAAGCAAACGGTGCGTACCAATAACAATATCGACACTGCCCTCTTTAAGCCCTTTTAAGGCTTCTCTGGCATCTTTATCAGAGACAAAGCGAGAAAGCATTTCAATATGAACAGGTATGCCCGCAAAACGTTCTTTGAAGGTTTCAAAGTGTTGACGGCTTAAAACCGTGGTGGGTACCAAAATGGCAACTTGCTTGCCATTGCCAACCGCGCGGTGAGCTGCGCGTACGGCCACTTCGGTTTTACCAAAGCCAACATCGCCAGAAACCAGACGGTCCATTGGCAAATCTTTAGCCATATCTCTTAAAACCGCAGAAACGGCTGCCGCTTGATCAGGCGTTAAGGTAAAGGGGCAATTAGCTTCTATGAGAGGGTCCCAATCAGGCACAGCAGGCATAGAAACCCCTACAGAAATCTGGCGCTCGGCGTAGGTCTTGATAAGTTTCGCAGCCAGCTCTTGCGCATTAACCCTGGCACGTTCTCTGGCTCTGGCCCATTCATTCGTACCTAAAGTTGATAAACGTGGCGGGTCATCGGTGGTTCCTGGGTGGCGCCTCAGCATTGGCAAAAGCTCAACAGGTAAGTAAAGTTTGCCTTCACCCGCGTATTGCATTAGCAGGTAGTCACGCGTTACACCTAAAACGACCCTGGGCTCGAGCCCGACAAAGCGACCAATCCCATGATCCGGATGAATGAGGTAATCGCCAATGGAGAGCTGAACGGCATCATGAACCCGTTTCCCAGGCGCTTTTTTCAGCTTACGCGCACCCTGTGCGCCATAAAGCAGGTCTTCAGTCAGGATGATTTCTTTACGCTGGGTGTCCCTAAAACCACCTCTGGCATTGGGGGCAATAACCAAACCTAGTTGCTTAGGGTGAAACTGTATATGGTTATGAAAATGGCTCTCTAAGTCATCTAAGATTTTTTCTCTGAGATAGCGCCCCGTGCGCTCAAATTTGAGCAAAAGCGTGACACTGTAGCCATCATTAAGCCATAAGCCTAAATCGTTGCGAAAATCAGAAAGTCGCCCACGGTAGTAACCTAAGGTGTCATAAATAAACTTATCTTCTTGCAAATTAAGCTGATCACGACCAAAGGATGTCAGCTCACGGCTGGTCAAATAGTCAAAAAGCCAAGTTGCTTTTTCTTCACCAACATCACCTGCAAAAAGCTCGCTACCATCTAAAAAAATCTGCCCTGGTAAATGCTCAATAATGCGACTTGTCCAGGCTTCATCTTCTAAATCAGTTTCAAAACGAGGCGACAGAACAAACTGCTCTGGCCAGGTTCCTGGCTTGCTTGTTTGCGTGCGCTCCATGCGGTCAAGTTCATCACCAAAAAACTCGAGCCTTAAAGCGTCTTCAGAATCACCTTCGGAAAAATAAAGGGTAATGGTATCGCCGCGCACCGCAAACCCAGGTTGCTCATCCCGCTCATAACCGTAGCGCAGCAAGGTTTCAAGTAAATCATCCCGCTGATAGTTTTTCCCTAGCGCAAAACTTAAAACATAACTTTCAGGATTTTTAGGAAAAGGTCTTAAGGCATGTTCTAAAGAAACAATCACCTTATCAAACCGCTCATGCCAATTGCTAATGTCTGGGTTTACGCTGTGAGCAGTGCTAAAGGCAACTGTGTCTTGAAATA
>JAHEBB010000511.1 GCA_024642575.1 Trueperaceae bacterium
TTGAAAATGCTGTCCCCCACAGAAATAAGCTCAAAACTACACTCTGTTCCCTGCATCTTTGATTCATATTTGCCTGAGAGTTCTAGGCTTGCCAGTAAACCCTGCTTTTGTTGACTCATCCCAAAAAGGTGTTCCACCTTTTCTCCTTTCAGAAAGCCTTGATCTTTCTTAGCTTTAGTCTGAAGGAGCCTTGGTAAAACTTTGGTCAAAGATTTGAAGAGGTAATAAACAACATGAGACATCCCAAAAGCCTAGAAAACGAATCTGGTTGGTGGAAACTCAAGCCAAAATTGTGAAAGAGCAAGTCTAAAATGGTAAATAGGTGCCGCAGTATTGTAGCACTTTTTGCCCGTACGATGACAAAAAAGCCTGAGAAGTAGCTGTTTTGCCTTATCTGAGGTAATTTGCAGTTCAATGATAAGTGAGGGGTTAGCTATGGGTCAGCAAAAAGTTTTGTCCTAAAACTCTGGAATGACTCGTGTGATGAAGAGATGTGGCGAGCCGGTCTAGAAGATATACATAGCAAACACAAAGAGCTCTTTGCCAATCTTGGAGATTAATGTAAGGCATTCAGGAAGGGCTCGAGCCCTTAGATAAAACAACAGATCTCATAAATACAGACCTGTAAACGCCACCGAGTTTGAGCGATTTTAGCTATTTCGCTCAAACTCCTCTTGTTGAAACAGCCACTACAGCTTAGGATGGATTAACTTAAGTAAAAAGCTAATCCCTTTTAGTTTAACCATGTGGATGAAAGGTGGCACTGGGTCTGGTGGCTGTATTATCTAAACAAAAAGATATTTACTTAGGACAGTTTAAACCTAAGGCCAAACTGGTAGTCAAGGAAACGCAGGTCGAGAAACCGCGCTTTCCTGTTATTGATGCCCACACTCACCTATCTTCAAATTTTGGGGGTGCTTGGCGAGATAAACCGCTTGAGGCTTTGCTCGAGGCTATGGATCAGGCCAATGTTATAAAAATGGTTGATCTTGATGGCGGCTGGGGTGAAGACATACTGGACGCCAACCTTGCCTATTTTAAAGAAAAAGAACCTGAGCGCTTTGTGCATTTTGCCGGGGTTGATTGGGCTAAATGGGCGGAACTTGGAAATGCCTTTCCTGACTATGTCTGCAAACGCTTGAGGGCGCAAGTTGCGCGCGGGGCAGAAGGCTTAAAAATCTGGAAACCTTTTGGCTTAGAGGTGAAAGACCAAAATAATAAACTCGTCGCTGTTGATGATGAGCGCCTCATTGGACTGTGGGAGACAGCAGGGGAGTTGGGCATTCCTGTACTGGTTCATGTGGCAGACCCCGTGGCTTTTTTTGACCCTGTAGATCAGCATAATGAGCGCTGGGAGGAGTTGCACAATCATCCTGATTGGCAATTTAATGGCCCAGACTACCCCAGTTTTATAAGTATTTTAGAGGGTTTTGCTACCATCATTAGACGTCATAAAAATACCGTTTTTATTGGGGCGCATGTTGGTTGCTACGGTGAGAATCTGGGCTGGGTTTCAGCTTTACTCGATGAATGTCCTAATTTTTATATTGATATAAGTGCACGTTTGGGCGAACTCGGCCGACAACCCTATACGGCGCGGCGGTTTTTCCTTAAGCACGCTGAGCGAATCTTATTTGGAACAGATTCTGATGCGCCACTTGCCACCTATCAGCTTTACTACAGGTTTTTAGAAACCGATAACGAATATTTTAGCTATAACAGCTACGACCCACCAGGTCAGGGACGCTGGTACGCTTACGGGCTTTACTTGCCTGATGAGGTATTAGAGAAAGTTTACTATCAAAATGCCAAGCGGCTTTTAGGAAAGGATGCCTGATGGCAGGAGAGCATACTTATAAAGAAATCATGTCTCAACCCGAGGCTTGGCAGAGCGCGCTTGATGATTTTCGAGCACGCTTGGCAGATTTGCAGAGTTTAGAGCTCGAGCGCTACGATGACATTCTGTTCACCGGTTGTGGTTCAACCTATTATTTGGCGCTAGCTGCCGCTGCCTTATTTAGAGACAAGGGATTTAATGCTCAAGGGCTACCCGCCTCGGAGATTTGGCTTTACCCCAGGCTTTCTTATCGTGCCAATAAAGAAACCCTTCTTATAGCAGTAAGTCGCTCAGGTACGACAACTGAAACTATTAGAGCTGTTGAAAGCTTTAAGACAAAGGCCAAAGGTAGCGTACTTACCCTTACATGCTACCCCAAAAGTGAGCTTGCTCAGTTAGGGCATATCAATCTGGTATTTCCTTCGGGGCAAGAACAAAGTATTGCGCAAACTAGAGCTTTTACGGTGCTTTATCTGGCAACCGTGGCCTTAGCACAGGTTTCGTCTAAACAAGATTTCTTCTCTCTATCCTCCTTGAGCGAGGTGGGTGGTCGGCTCTTACAAGCGCATACTGATTTGGCAAAGCGTGTAGGAGCTGACGCTCAGCTCGAGCGTTTTTACTTTTTGGGTTCAGGAGCGCGCTACGGTTTGGCCTGTGAACTGAGTCTAAAAATGAAGGAGATGACCTTAAGTCACAGCGAACCTTTTCACTTTTTAGAGTTTCGTCACGGTCCTCAGTCCATGGTCAACGAGCATACGCTTATGATCGGGCTGGTTTCAGAGGAAAACGAAGCCAGCGAAAGAGCTGTGTTAAACGAAATGAAAGTACGGGGAGCGCAAGTCCTAGTCCTTGCTAACCATGATGCAGATATTAGCTTTAACAGCAAGACTACAGCTTTATTGCGAAATGTGCTGTATTTACCCGTTTTGCAACTCATGGCCTTTGAACGTTCGCTAAGTAAAGGTTTAAACCCAGATAAACCCCACAACCTCACGGCGGTGGTGGTTTTAGACAGTTAGGCAAAGGTATTCGTTTCGGTATTCGTTTAAACAACACTTCTTAAGGAGGAAGTATGAAGAAATTAGTCGTTTTGCTCATGGCTCTGACCCTGGGCAGCACTTTGGCCCAGACCGTTCGCGTCTGGACGCATCAGAATAATGCCTTTAATGCCGGGCTCGAGACGCTGGCAGAAAGCTATATGGCGGAGCACCCCGACGTCACCATTCAGTTTGAGACCTTTGATTATGACACCTATATTCAAACCTTACAAACCTCGCTACCTGCGGGTACAGAAGCTGACGTTTTGCAAATGTTTGGTTCCTGGGTTTGTGGGTATGCGGGAGGTGGCAATTTAGCCGAAGTTCCTTCCAATGTTATTACGCTCGAGGCAGCACGTGAGCAAATTTTTGCTGCCCAAATTGGTGGCTACACCTGTAATGATAAACTCTACGGCATCCCACAAGAATTCAATATTGAATATGGTGCAGCGCTGGTCAATACCCAAATTGCGCAAGATGCTGGTATTGAAAACATAACGGATGGTTGGGAAAGCTGGGACGCCTTTATTGCCGATGCTAAAAAGATGGCAGATATTAAAGATGGGGTTATGCTTCGGGCAGGCTATAATTTTATGGGTTCAGATGGTTTAACCGCAACCTTTTACTCGCTGATTTTGCAAAATGGTGGTCAGTACCTGAAAGACGGTGTTTTTTCGGTCAATACCGAAGAAGGTAAAGCAGCTTTAGGACTTATCAATCGTATGGTTGACGAAGGTTTGGTTGACCCTGTTCTCTTTAATGATGAAGCCAATTGGGTTGGTCAATCCTACTTTGATGGTACCTCTGCCATCGGTCTCATTGGCCCCTGGGTTGTTCCTGAGTATAGCGGCGACTACCCAGAAGTAGTTGAAGTGACCAAGTATGTTCCCTTGCCAACCGCAGGTGAGCAAGCCCTGGTAGCTGCCTCAGGTT
>JAHEBB010000512.1 GCA_024642575.1 Trueperaceae bacterium
TGCTGCCTAGCTTACGAGCTTCTATAAGATGCTCAGGCTTATCCACATCTGCGCCAAGGGTAGCGTCATTTGAAATAAAGACTCGAGCCTTTAAACCGAGGATAGCTGATGCGCGCCTTTCTAAAGTTGGAATCGATAGTTTACCTAAAGCTAGAGAAATAAGTGTGCCAAGCCCTACGATACTTGCTAGCCTTAAAGGGTTTTTTCTGGCGCTATATAGGCGATTAATAAAGGGAAGAAGCTGGGTTTCTGCTCCTCGTCTTAATAACAAAACATTGCCCCCTGTAAACTTGCCTTCTTTGAATTTGGCAAAGGTACGCTTTTGCTCAGGGAAACGGGCTTTTGCGACCTTTTCAGGTATGGCTGCGTAAAGGATGTCTGCGTCACCAAGGTGACAAAACGCCTCGAGCGCGTGTGCTGTTAGCCAAGGCAAATCACCTGTGACCACCAAAATGCCATCTGGATTTTGTTTGAGTGCCAGATTTAACCCTGCTTCTAAACTTTCTGCCAAGGTACTACCAGGGGTAATAAAGTCATCGACCAAAGCGGCTAAATTGGCAACATTTGGCCCTACAAAATAACGGTGTTTGATTTCGGGAAGTTTTTGCAACGTTTCCAGGACATAGCTGACCATAGGCTTGCCTGCGACATCGAGAAGAGCTTTAACGCTCACGCCTTCTTGCTCTGCAAGTTTGTCACTTCCGCCTGCCAGTACAACAGCAGCAATAGTATTAGCCTTTGTCACTGCCTTAGTTTACTAGACTGGGTACAAAAAGAACCAGCTCGAGCCTAAGCTCGAGCTGGTTCAAAGTATTTTATAGGTTTATCTACGCAAACCTGATTGGGTGACTTGAACCTCAACGGTTTCACCACCACGTACTGTAAAAGTGCTTACATGGGTCGTGAATCCAGCTGCAATAACTACCAGTTCGTGGTTGCCAGTGGCTAAACCAGAAAAGGTATTAACACCTGTACCATTGGTAACGCTGCCAGCTTGCTGACCATCGATAAAGATGAGAGCGCCACCAATATTAGAGCGTGTGGTTAAAGTACCACTGAGCGCTCTGAGTTCACCGCTTAAGGTTTGATTTGAACCTGCGTTGACACTAAAGGTATAAGCATTTTCGCTGTAACCGTCTAAAGTAAAGCGAACCTGATGACTGCCAGCATTTAGACTGACAGAACCTGTAGGAGTTACGCCCATGTACTGTCCATCAACATAAACCTGAGCACCTTGAGGTTGACTAACAAAGTTAACGGTTCCTGTACTTACAACGGGGCTTAACGTTGCATTGACCGCAGTGGTTTGTCCACCTGGAACATTAACGGAACTGCTATAGGTCTGGTAACCCGAAGCACGTACTTCCACGCTGTGACTGCCACTGGTTGTACCGTAACGGACAGGTGTCGTACCCACGAATTGCCCATCTACATAAGCTTCAGCACGGTTAGGCGTTGAAGTAATGGTCAAAGTGCCATAGCGAGGGGCCGCAGGTGGATTTCCTACGTTAAAGAGGGCGGTATCAGTTACCCAGGAGTTTTGGGGTTTGGGACGAATGATAATACTCAAGGTCTGAGCAAAGCCTTCTTGACCAATACTGCTACTGGCAAAGTTGCCATTTGAACCAAAATCGGCAAGTTGACGTGTGTCTAAAGGATCTTTACTTGCTACAGCAATGACTTTATCGGTACCTTGAGGGCCGTCAACGTTAAAGGTGTAGCGTGCACCTTGAGGAGGGAAAAATTTGGTTTCGCCTGCTTGCAAGTAGTTGTTTTCACCAGCAGGGTCAACACGATTCGGGATGATTTGATCAATCACGCCGCTCGAGCGAACATCAAAAAGGTAGACATAAGCAGCTTCCGTTACACGAACGCCAATGCTAATTTGTTCGCCAATGGAATAAGTGGGTGTGCTGTCCCCAGAAGGATCTTTATTAACAAAGACCTCCACCCCAAAACTGGGTATAGGGTTAATAACAATGGTTTGAGGACTAAAAACGATATTGGGTTGCGCTAAACTTAAGCTAACGAAGGCAAAAAGAATTAAGCTAATAAGCTTTTTCATGGCCCTCTCCTTTCTTGGTAACCTGATTAAGATCAGTGTTACGCTCTACCTGTAAAGTAGCATGCCCCACAATATCAAAATGTGGGTAAACTAAAACAGTCTTAATCTTTGAAATCACCTTAAACCTTACTTTATTTGGCTTCAAAATGAGAAGCAATGCAATCATAACGCCTGATTACGCTAAATAAACCATAAAAACTTTACTTAACAGGTTTTTGAAACATGTATAAAGCTTAAGAATTCTTAAGCTTTGAAATAAACTATAAGACTGAATTCATCTCAACACCTAAAATCCCTATTAAGGTAACCTTCAAGATAGAGAAAAGTTTAGGTAAAAGTGTGTTTTGTCTGAGAAAACAGGAAGGCAGATAAACTAATTTACCTTTAAGCTCGGACAAATTTAAAATTTCCTATCCGCTTACTGTCATAGATGGGCTGTCGATAAAAGACGTTCTTGATTTGTCAGCGTTCTATTGACCAAGTTTTTAAAAAAGATTCCTACAATGAGGCTATGAGGTGATTATAAAGACCTCCTTGAAAGGAGAATTATGTCTTGCTTAGTCTTAAATATCTTGGGCCTAATTGGTTTGGGGGTAGGTGTTTTAATCCTTTTTACCTTTTATGCGCGGCGGTATAGAGAAATTGAAAGAAGCACACCCGCTCGAGTGGAGTTTCTGATGCTTGGCACTGCCCTGCTTATCATGGGTCTATTACTCTTCTTTTTAGGACAGACAGGCATGTTGTGTGGCGGCCCCGATTTCATTAGATAAAGCAGATTCTCTTGAGACAACCTGAGAAAATTGAGTTCACCGAAATCATTTCTCAGGAACCTTTATATCTTGAGAGCCTGATGAACTGTTTAATCAAATATAATGAAAATTCCTAATGGTTTTATGAGCTCAGTTAATTCAATGACCTCATGCTAGGCTATGACTACACGCTTATGGCAACGATTGTTTTAGAGCACGTTTCAAAAAGCTTTCTTCGAGAAGGTAGTTTATTTGAAAAGGTTCCTGTCTTAAAGGACATTAATTTACGTTTGCCTAATGGTCGAGTGAGCGTGATTTTGGGGCCAAGTGGTTGCGGTAAGACCACCCTTCTTAAAATTGTGGCAGGTTTGGTAAAAGCAGATGAAGGTAAACTCTATTTCTCAGGACAAGAAATGTCTTCTGTTTCACCAAGAGAACGCAAACTGGGAATGGTGTTCCAGGATTTTGCACTCTACCCGAACTGGTTGGTCAAAGATAATATCCTTTCTTATTTTAAATTTCGACCCAAAACTGAGGCCTTGTCTGAAGAAGCAAAGGCAAGATTTGAGCGCACCAGTGAACTTATGGGGGTAGATATTAGTTATTTGCTTGACCGCAAACCTAATCATTTATCGCCAGGTGAAAAGCAGCGAGTTGCGCTAGCCAGGTGCATAACAAGAGACCCAGTTCTATTTTTGCTGGATGAACCTTTTACCCACTTAGACCAGCATTTGCGTGAAAAATACCGAACTAATCTGAAGCGCCTCCTTAAAGAATTTCAAATAACAACGCTCTATGTCACGCATGATCAAAATGAAGCACTTTTATTAGCGGATGAAATAATTATGATGCGAGGCGGTAAGATTGAGCAAGTCGGAAGCTATAATGATCTTCACCGCGTTCCAAAAAACCTTTTTGTTGCGAGTTTCTTAAACCCAAATGCACTGGTTCCTGCACTTAATGTACTTAAAGGGGAATGGATT
>JAHEBB010000513.1 GCA_024642575.1 Trueperaceae bacterium
TACTTTTTTCTAAGCCTAGAGAAAAACCGAAGTCGCATGAGTTTTATGGACCAAAAAACCTTTGCAAGGCAAAATAAGACGATAAAGCTCAATGACTCAAGTTGGGCTGATTACGACTTGAAGCAAATCTGTACGCTTATTACAAGTAAAGAAGGTGTCAGCGCTAGGCTGACACCTTAAATTTGGTTTATGCGATCTGCTTAACCGCCGCCATTGCCTGTATTATAAGATTGACCTCCATCTACAAAAAGTGTACTCGAGCCAGTGCCTATTTTAAGGGGCGAGCCAGATAAAGGGCTTGAAAAACCTGAAAGAGCTATAACAAGGGCTAATATCGCAACTTTAAACATCGTTGCCTCCTTTTAGATTGGGAGTTTTTGGGAAACTCCATAGCTATAAGGGGGCAACTACAAAAAACGGAAGTTTTTAGAATTTATCTATAAACTTCAAAGATGTCTTAATTGATCAGGTAGAAAATTCGTTGTTTGAAATTACATTAGCTAGCTCAAACTATGGCTTGGTTTTTCGCCCATAAAATGGTCTTGCATCCGATGCGAGGTCGAGGTGCAAATCGCTTATTGGCAATCAGTAAGGTAAATAGGTAACAATAATTTGCAATGGATAGTGTTTCCACGAGTTGTTTAATGGAGAAACAACTCGTGCGACTATGGGGTAAAAATAAAGGCATTAAGTGAGTGGTGCAATTTGTCATGGAATTGCAAGGAGTATCGGGTGTCAAAAATTCATCTTTACTGTCTAGGATTAAGGTCAGCTTACCTGCAAGAACCACAACAATAATTAAAAGAATAAAGCATAGCGTTTCTAGGTCATGAAACTATGCTTTTAATGCTGTGACGAGGATTTTAGTTGTCTTTAATATTGAGACGGCGTCTATTTCGGTTTGCTTAGGTACTGCTTTTTCTTTGACACTTGTCTCACGTTTAGGTTTTCTGCTCACAGTCATTATTTCTTACCTTTTTCAACGTTATTTTCAACGTTACTAATAACCTTATTTTTAACGTTAGATTCAACCTTATTATTAACGTTACTATTTACTCTTTTAATGCATGAACTCCCCTACCGCCTTACTTAGCTAGCAAGCAAAAAACATTCCCATCATCAGCTTTTTTCGTGAAGGGTTGCCCTCAAAAGCAAAAAATCCTTGTCGGTATGTTATAGCTACGCTACCTCTGGGCAAAGTTGATTTACCACGAAAAAAAAGTCGGCAATTAATTTTCTACTTATGCTTTTTGATTTCAGTAAACAGCATGTAAACTAAATATCTCTTTATATAGCACTCTAAAGGATAGAAGCTACAGTTTTATCTAAAAATTAATCGTTCAGGACACTGTTTCTTAAAGACCTTGTATAGTCGACCAGATGATACTTGCTATGGTACAAAAGGGTTAATGATATTTCTTTGAGTACGCCCTTCAAAGTGTTTGCTGTTACGACTAACAATATCTAAGCCATGTCTTTCAGCAACGGCTAAAAGCAAACCATCAAAAGCGTCCATACGTAAGCCCAGGCTTTCGGTTCTGGCACTTACGCCACCATAGTATTTGGCACAGTCCGTGTCAAAAGGAAGTATTTGATTCTGGAAACTAAGCTCTATTTTTTCCAGGTTATTTAAAATGCTTTTCTTTCGTTTGCCTTCTTCAAGCCGAGCATAGCCCCTATAAAGCTCAGCCAAAGTAATATCACTAATATGTGTATCTGAAAGGTTTATACGCTTAAACCAGGCTTCTAGCTCCTTGTTAATTTCACTTTTCATTAGTTCTGAAATGATGTTTGTATCAAGCAAGTACATTAAAAATCAATTTCTTTATGAATCGTTTCAGGCCTATCAGGCAAATTAAACTCATTTACAAGCGTTAGCTTACTTCTTAAATCAGCAAGCGTATTTGTCTGCGTAGCAGTATTACTTTCACTTAAGATTTTCTGGTAACGCTCATAGCTAACAATAACAGCAACGGGCTTTCTGTGGTTCGTTAAAATGATGTCTTGCTCTTTAGCACTGTTAACAATGCTAGAGGTGTTTAGGTTAAGTTCTGAAATAGAGTGGGACATGCTTACCTCGCTAGGGGCTAACTATATAGCTAAATTCTAACACATTCTAGCTATAATTTATAGCTATTTTATTTGCCTAACTTCTCCTCAATCGCCTCCAAAATCCAGGCATGCCGCGAGGGAACTTTCCCCTTTTTTACTTTCATTCTATGTCCATCAATCTCGTCAATGACGCTTTGATAAAGCCTGAGCTGAACGTTTTTTAGTTCATCTTCAGTTTCTAGAGTCACAGCGTCATCAGCTGCAACGCTTCCTCCTTTGTTTATTACAGCGTCAATATCAATCTGTTTAGGTTCAGCTTTTTCTTTGACACTTGTCTCACGTTTAGGTTTTCTGCTCACAGCCATTATTTCTTACCTTTTTCAACGTTATTTTCAACGTTACTAATAACCTTATTTTTAACGTTAGATTCAACCTTATTATTAACGTTATTATTTACTTTCTTAATCTTGTTATAAAGGGCCATGAACTCCCCTGTTGCTTTACTATCTTCGGGTTTAAGCTCGAGCACACCCATCCCCTGAGCCGCAGCGTTGCTAAAGGCTTTGCGGTTTACCAGGGGCGTGTCTAAATAGCTAAAAGCCTGTTCGTCTTTTAAGGCTTCTGCAGCGTCATCATTATCACTGCCCCTAGAGTCTGCCCTATTTAAAAAGGCAAAACATTCAAGGTCTGGATTTATGCTTTTGATTTCATCTATCAAGCGGCTAACCTTTTCTACTGTCCATACATCAAACGACCTTGGGTTAAAAGGCACCAGATATATATCTGCCACACTCATAGCTGCTCTTTGACTGGTCGTGTCACGCCCACCGGTATCTATTACTATGTCCTGATATTTATCTTTTAGTCGTAAAAGTTCAGCTCTTGCATTTCTACCTGTTAGCTGAATGCTGGTGTACCCAGCGTTTCCTTCGGTTCTTTCATCTCGCCAGGCGCTAAAATCAGACGCCGTTTCCTGATCATCTGCATCAACCAAAAGGACATCACGTTTATCTAAACTAAGGGCAACGACCAGATTGGTTGCAACCGTCGTCTTCCCTCCCCCACCCTTAATCCCACCTACCACATAAATCATACCCACCCACCTTTACTGGCTGTAATCCTATCATTTTTGAACGTTTTCTAACGTTGGTTTTAACGTTGAAATAAGCTTATGTTTCTCGCTTGATAGATCTAGAGTAACGTTGAAAATAACGTTAAAATTAAGGTTGTTTCTAACGTTGATTTTAACCTAACTGGTTGCAATTGCCTTGAGTCTCTTGCGCCTATCTGACAAAAATACATTTCTACTTTAAGCTTATCTTGGGAGATTCCAAAATAATTTTTAAGGGCAAGGTTTGAGTACGGCATAACGTTAATTCTAACGTTGCTATAGGTTTTGTTTTATAAAACTTTTTCACCTCGCAAAGGTAGAACTTGAACATCGTGTTTTTGGGGAAGTTGTACCTTATACGGATTCCGATAATACACTCTATAAAACCCTTTAGGGTTTAATGCCGTTCCCATCGGAATCCGTATCTGTTTCTACTCGCTCTGCTCGCGTTTATTTCCGAGGGAAATAAACGGAATTGGTATGACTTGCATTTACTCATAACCTACATAAACAGAGGCTTTTTAATCCTTTGGTAATTAGCTTTTTGCACTCACAAAAGGGTTTTAGCCAATGACTTAAGTGTTTATAGCTAAGCCTTCAGTGCATAAATTTACCCTTATTCACGCCTTTT
>JAHEBB010000514.1 GCA_024642575.1 Trueperaceae bacterium
ATAAATGCTTCCCAAACCTTCATAAGCAAAAAAAGTGCTGGAGCGTCCAGTGAATGCGGCATGGTTAAAAATTTCCTCAAAAAGCCCTAAAATCTTATCACCCTCGAGTCGAACCAGATCGGAAATGTCAGTGCGTTTCCTTAAACCTTCAAGTACACGCCTGACATCCTTCGAATTTCTGAATGTTCCATTGAAGTGATAGTCTCCCAGTTCGTCACGAATTACAAGGCTAGTGTCACCCTCTGCGACGAGTTTGTTAATGAGATTCAGACCTTTGACTTTTTCGGCTGTTAGATGGTTTTTCTGCAGAAAATTCGGCACAGCCTTATCTGGGTAAAGACAGTAGCTGTGCTGATCAGCACGGTACAGGCGGCTCTGCCTTAGGCTACTGAGTAACGAAAGCACTGCTTCGCTGCTAAGCATGCCTGATGACAAAATGGCGACTTGCCCCTCAAGCATTTCATCAAGGTAGCCTATGGAGGCATAACCATCGCCAAGGGTAAGAATATTGTAGGCATGATAAAGGTTGTCACTGCGTCGGTTGGCCTTGAGTGTATGGTCGATGTAACGCTGGGCGAGACTTAGAAAAGATAGGAGCTTGGCTTTATCTAGGGTCTCAAGAAAGCCGCTGAAGCCTTGCTTGTAGAGTTGCTCGCGGTAGCTTGCGCCAGCCTTGCCCAAGGCATCCATAACGGCGCGGCGACTCTCATCATCAAAGCCTTCAGATAGCGTTTTCTGATAGAGATCAAGCACCCTCTGTACATCGCTAAAAAACGCTTTGACCTCTTGATTTAAATGGAACTCAGTCAGTTCACTACCCATTAAAAGCTTTTGAAAAAAGGTAACAAAACGGCGCAAGTAAGCCGTTGTAACTACCGAAAGCCCTTTGCCTACCAGGGCGTTATTGGCGTCGTTCCATTCGGGGCGCTGAGTATTCATCCAGATACCGCCCTCAGGGACAAAATTCGAGAGCTTAGCTAGAAGTAAGACAAGTAATTTCTCCACCATCGTGACATGCAGAACCTCGCCCTGCTTGTCTAGAAGGAGCTTGGCGTCCGTCCCTATAGCGTCTACCCTGGCTTCGATCTCTCGGTCCAGACTTTCGTCAAATACGATGGTGGCGTAGGCATCTTCAAGCAGTGATGCATAGGGCTTTATGCGGTAGGGCACGTTGGCGTAGCTAAAGATGTGGCGGTTCAGCAAGGTTTCGAGTGCTCCCGGATGTAGGTGATGTGAAGCTTCGAGCAGTTTTTGCAAGTAGATAATCTGGTGATCGCTCCAGTAACCAATATTTGCCCAGGGATTCTCAGGCTCGGGCTTTTCCCACTCGATCCCTGCCCGTGTCAGGCGGTAAGGGTTGTAGCCATCTGCGGTGGTGGCATTCAAAAAGACTAAGAAAACTGCTTCGCTGAAAATTGGAAAAGCGTAGACGAGCGGTTCCCAATTCTGGAAAATGTCGCGCCAGTTGCCCTGATAATCGAGTCGCCTGCTACCGTCGGGATTTTTGAGGTTTATAGAGAACTGGTTCCAGGGTCGACTTGGGTCTCCATGACGGCGGCTGAAAGTTAAGGGCAGGTATTCTCGGCAGAGGCGTTCGAGATCCACAGACTCACTTTTTGCTGCGAGCTCAACGAGATCGGTGTAGTCCAGTTTGACGGGAAGCTGCGCAAAGAAAGCATCGTGGCGAGTTAAAAGATCACAATGCCTCACATTTATGAAGTCCAGCAAGTCTGCCTTGTATACTATGTTCTGATCGGCAAAAATACCGCCACGCATGGTATTGAACAAGACATTCGCAAAGTGGTGCGTGCTCGCTAAATAATTCCCTGTAAGTTGCAAGCCATCAGCCTGCGCAACGATGTCACGTAAGGCTTGACTTTCCTTCTCGATATCATTTTTTACTTTAGCCCACAAATCCCCACGGTCTTTGTTTAGGTCGTTAACAAGTGACACGATGCTGGTACTGTCCTGGTTGACTTCCGCGATAAGGCGCCATGCGTGGGCTTCGCCCGCACCAAGGTTCAGTTCAGCCTTGACAAAGTAAGCACCACGTTGACCGCGTACGCTGGTTTCTTGGCTAACGGATTCTCCTCGTCTGAAGGCCTCAAGTTGGCCACTCGAGAGCAGATAAGAAGGCTTATCAAGCCCCATTTGCCAAACTGTCGTAGCTTTTAAAGATTCGCTGGGTTCAGCTAGATCGGTCAAGGTCGAACTGAGGGTAAAAATACCCAGGCCCGTATTAGGCTCAAGCTCGTTTTTTTTGTAGGCGTTGAGCAAGTTGCTTAAATTCGTCTGGAGTGCGGTGCTCGCACCGTAAGGTAATATATTTTGCAGCCCATCCAGTAGCAAAATTTTGCAGGTTTCGGAAGCGGTGTTTTCCAGCCAGGAAGACTTGACGAAGCCGTAGGCGTCGCTCGTTTGCCAGGCGTAGCGATAACGCAAACCTAGAGCTAGGTTGTGTTCTTCAAAGACGATCTTGTTTCCATAAACGTTTTTGTAGAGGCTACGCTCTAGCGGGTAAAGCCCAGCATAGCGTTCTGAAAAAGGCTCCCACAACAGGGGTTTGCCGCTCTTTTCAACCAAGAAAATAGTCTTAGGTCCTGTGTTGTCGGCGTTCTCGGTTATCTTATCATCAGTGTAGTACGGGAAAAGGGCAGTCTCGGAATTGACCCGCCCTGCGCTTAGTCCACCGCTACTTGAGACAAAGAGCCAGTGGTTTGAGGCGCTGACAATCGACATAAAAAAGGGAGGCATCTGGTCGAAATGTTTAATGGCGTAATAGCTTTCGCCAAAAAGGGATACATACTTCCCTACGACTGACTGTTCACCAAAGGTCATACGATGTTCACCTACATATATAGGCTTAGACATAAAAAACTCCCTATTATTTGGTTATTTGAAGTATACAAAAAATAAAATTACCTCGTTTGCTACCTAAAGACCTTGGTTAAGTTTGCCCAAACAAACCAAAAGGTGCATTAGTAAAAATAAAGTGAAGCTGAGTAGACTAGTAACGCTGCTATTTGAGCACTTAGGTTTGAGGTTTTAATAGCTTTTGCCCTGCTTCTTTAGGCGAACCATCCCCATTAATATAGGCATAAAGAGTGGTAGTTGTCATGCCTAGAGTTTTAGCTACTTCTGAGGCATTGGCGTTTTTATCTGTCATTGCTGCCATTGCCATTTTTAAGGTTTCTTTGGTCATCTTGCGGGGTCTTCCCCCTAATCTACCTCGTGCTCTGGCAGCGCTTAGGCCAGCAAGGGTACGTTCACGAATAAGTTCAGCTTCAAATTCAGCAAGGGCAGCAAAGATACCAAAAATAAGCCGACCATTGGCGGTGGTGGTATCAATCTGAGCACCTGCACCTGCTAATACCTTCAAGCCAATGTCTCTTTGACTTAGATCATCAACGGTATTGACCAGATGTTTAAGATCACGCCCAAGGCGATCAAGTTTCCAGATAACCAGGGTGTTACCAGGTTGCAAGGCTTTCATACAATCATGTAAGCCAGGACGATCATCTTTGCGTCCTGAGCTCAAGTCTTGGTAAATGCGTTTGGAATCAACTCCAGCATCAAGCAAAGCATCACGTTGCAAGTCTAGAACCTGTGAGCCATCACTTTTTGAAACTCTAATATAGCCAAGTTGCATCTGCTCCTCCTATAGAAACAAGAAAAGATAATTGTCACTCTACAATCTTACTTTGTTTTTCTCAATGGGTTTTCTTGTGGTTTAGACAGGTATAAGGAGCTAGAAAAGCAAGCACCAGAAAAACGTTCGTTTTTCTGGTGCTTA
>JAHEBB010000515.1 GCA_024642575.1 Trueperaceae bacterium
TTTCGTGCTAAAGCTGAGCTTTTAGGGCAAGATTGGCAGACCTTTGAAACTAATGTTTTAAAAACCATTCCGCTGGGTCGCTGGTGCAGCCCTGAAGATGTAGCGGCGATGGTGGGGTTTGTGGTTTCTGATGAGGCCAGTTTTATTACGGGGGAGAGTTTGAATGTAACAGGCGGTTGGACAGGTTACGGAACCACCCCGCCCAAGCAAGCGAAAGGCAGTTTATGAACCTGAAACCATCAGATATTATTGGGCGACTTTTGCGGCAGGAGAGTCCAGAAGGACTAGGGGTTTCTACCCTGAGTCATGTGGAAGCAGCTATGGATGCGGGCGATACCAGGCTGGCTAAAGAGCAACTCGAATATGCCAGGCTCGAGTGGCAAGTGGTACATGATATGTATGTCAACTGGGCCTGGTCTTTTTTTAGCTATATCCAGCAGCAGCAAGGTGATGAAGCGCTCGAGCGTGCTTACCGTGACATTTTAGGTAGTTACTACCGCAGCCGTTATGATGCAGTCATGGCAGCAGACACCGAAACCCAGTTGCAGCTTTCGGTCGAAGGTTTGCGTGGGCACCTGATGGGGCCAGGCAGACGCGGCGAAGTGCCCGTGACCGATGAGGGCAAACGCTGGCGCATTGACCTGCAACCTTGTGGTTCGGGGGGTGTGGCGATTAAGCGCTTACGCGAAGGCAAAGAACCCAATCCGCAGCTTTTTGGTTTTGCCGATAAAGCCCACGACTGGACCTGGGGCAAAGAAAATGTCTGCCACTACTGCGGTCACTGCGCTTTTGTCAATGAGATTCTGGCGATTGAAAACTATGGACACCCTTTGCGTGTAACCGAATACAGCGGTGATGATGAAGGCTCATGTATCTGGTACATTTATAAAGACCCTAAAGACATTCCAGCTGAATATTACGAACGTGTAGGCAAAGAAGCGCCTGAAGGTGCACCGCGCTTAAGTGACGAGGGGCTTGCTTGAAACCCCCAAAGAAAACCTTAAGCCGCGAAGACATTATACAAGGCGGCTTTTCTACGCCTTGGGACGCGCCTATGATACCGCCTTATCCGTTTACTTTTCGCAATGCGGAAGTTATGACACTGGTTTACCAAACAGATATCGCTGCGGTTGCCGCGCTCTTACCGCCCCCACTTGAGCCTACGAGTGATACGGTGCTCATTCATATTTATGACATGCATGACGTTGATTATTTGGGTCACTATCAAGAGTGTAATGTCATGGTGGGGGCAAGCTTAAAAGAAAAAGGTGTCTCAGGTTCGTATTCGCCTTATTTGTTCTTAAGCAGTGATATTGGTGTGGCGCATGGTCGTGAAGTACACGGTCAACCTAAAAAGTTAGCGGAGCCAAGGCTCGAGCTTCGCTCTGATTTGCTGGTCGGGTCTGTGACGCGCAACGGCATCGACATCATTACTGGAACGATGGCCTACAAACAAAAACGCGCCGAACTCAGTGGTCTCTCTGAATATATGGACTTTGCGCTTAACATCAATTTAAAAGCAGTGAACCACATAGACGCGCGTCCTGCCATACGGCAACTGACCTCAAGGCGATTAGCTGATATCAAAGTTCATGAGTGCTGGCGCAGCCCTTGCACCATTGAACTGCGGCCTAATATGCAAGCTCCTGTTTACAAACTGCCTGTTCTTGAGATGCTTGAGGCATTTTACTGGAGAGCTGATTTTACGCTCGTGGCAGGGCAGATTATTTATGATTACCTTGAGGAGGATGCATGCGTTTAGATGGTCAGGTCATTGTCATTACAGGAGCAAGTCGTGGGATTGGCGAAGCCTGTGCGCTCGAGCTTGCCGAACAAGGTGCTGCGGTTGTATTAACAGCAAGAAATGAACAGGCCGTTAAAGAACTGGCAAAGAAAGTAGAAGCTAAAGGTGGCAAAGCTTTAGGCTTAGCTGCCGATGTTACGGGTTATCAAGCCTTAGAGAATGTGCTTGAGCAGACTTTGGAACATTTTGGCAAGGTCACTGGACTCATTAACAACGCAGGGGTTATAGAGCCGATTGCCTTTCTAGACAATACAGATCCTACTGCCTGGGCGCAAACTATTCAAATAAATTTGATTGGTGCTTACAACGCTATCCGAGTTTTTTTGCCGCAGTTCACAGCGCAAAATCAGGGGCTGATTATCAATATAAGTTCGGGCGCAGCGTTTAACCCGCTAGAAGGCTGGAGTGCTTACTGTGCGTCCAAAGCAGGTCTGGCAATGCTTACCCACTCAGTCATGCTCGAGACTGAGGGCAAAAAGATTAGAACCTATGGCTTTGGCCCAGGTGTGGTAGATACCGATATGCAAGGACTCATACGCGCCTCGGGTATTAATCGGGTGAGTCAGATTCCTCGTGAGCACTTAGGCCCTGCCACTGACGTAGCAAAAGCAGTTGCCTACTTATGTAGCGAAGATGCTAGTGACTTGGTTGGTGAGCTTGACATTCGTCATGCTATTTTGCGGCAGCGAGTAGGTTTACAAGCTTTATGAGTCAAATCGTACCTGTTACGGACTACACCTTTCCTACGCTCGAGCCTGAACAAAAAGTTCTCTCTAGGATAGGCGCAATAGTTAAGGGGCATCAAGCAAAAACCGAAGCTGAGTTAATGAGCGCAGTTGCAGGTCATAAGGTCGTTATTACTCAGTTTGCCCCCATGACGAGAAAGGTTTTAGAAACCCTTGAGCCAAACGCTACCGTCATTCGTTACGGTGTAGGTGTTGACAATATTGATCTAAAAGCTGCTAAAGACTTAGGCATAAACGTAGCTTATGTGCCTGACTACTGTATGGATGAAGTAGCTGATCACACCGTTTCTATGATGCTTAGTTTGCTGCGCCGTTTGCCTATGCTGGATGCTGGGGTGCGTGCGGGTCGTTGGGACGGTATTCAGTTAGCAAAACCCATGCTGGCTTTAAATCAGACCGTCATAGGTCTTATTGGCCTGGGCCGTATTGGGCGTGCCGTGGTTAAAAGGCTAAAGGTGTTCGACTGCCAGTTTTTGGTATTTGACCCCTATTTGAAACCTGAACAGGCTAAGGCTTTAGGGCTCGAGCTTGCCAACCTAGAGACTGTCTTAAGTCAGGCCGATGCCTTGAGCTTACATATTCCCTTGAGTGACGAAACACGGCATTTTATAAATAAAGACCGTCTGGTTCAGATGAAACCAACAGCTATTGTGGTAAATACAGCAAGAGGTGGCTTAGTAGATGCCGAAGCTCTAGCAAATGCTTTGAAGGGCAAAACGCTATACGCGGCTGCCCTAGATGTTTTTGAAACAGAACCCCTTCCCGCAGATTCACCTTTAAGAGATGCACCCAATCTGCTTTTATCGCCGCATTTGGCATGGTACTCAGAAACAGCTATCGAGCGTTTACAATATCTGGCTGCAGAAGAAGCGCTTCGTGCACTAAAGGGTGAAGCTTTGCGCTGCCCGTATCCGCTTTAGAAAGGAAGCATATGAACCGCGTAGGATTTTTACTTAAAGTTAAAGAAAGCATGATTGAGGAATACAAAAAGAAACACGAAGACGTTTGGCCAGAAATGCTGGCGGCACTAAGTGAAACAGGCTGGCACAATTACTCTCTTTTTATGAAGTCTGATGGCACGCTCTTTGGCTATTTTGAAACACCAGATACGTTTCAAGCAGCTGTTGCCAAAATGGGTAGCAAAGAAATCAATGACCGCTGGCAAACAATGATGTCACCTTATTTTGAATTTCCCGAAGGTGGACATGCCGATGAGATGATGCTCGAGCTTGAAGAGGTTTT
>JAHEBB010000516.1 GCA_024642575.1 Trueperaceae bacterium
TCCTTGACGATTACATCAAACACCAGCTTCGTTAACCTAATCTTCACATGGGTTTCGTCTAGTTTGCGTAAGTCCTGGAGACAATAAAGCAATATGCGGGCAAAATCAAACCCTGGGAAGAAGGTTGTGCCATACCATCCGCTAAAAAAACTTAGTCTAAAATTTTCCAGCGGTAAAAGCCTAGAAAATAAGGATTGTTTTCGTCGGGGTGCCAGCTTGGGTCAGGATGTTTTTCCAAGGTTGAAAGGCTCAGCAGACGCACTTCACCGCCTTCTTCGACACTTGCCCCCGTGTGGTAGACCACCATGCCATTCCCCAAGTAGACCATGCTGTGATAGCTCGAGCCTTCAGCCAACGGATGAACAAAAAAAAGCAGGTCGCCACGCTTTGCCTGACTTTCCTTTTTTCCAATCGGGACGCTTGAAAAACGCATCAATTCTTCGGCTGTGGCTAAGCCGACCATCCGACCGAGTTCCACATCATTGGCCAAAAAGCTTCCTGCGGTTATTCTAAAAACGCTGCGACTAACAATGGGCATAGGGTATGAAAGGCTATGAATTGGAGCTACGCTGGGTAGTTTTAAATAGGGAAATTTTGCAAACCAAGCACTGTCTTTGGGTTTGAGGGCTTCAACAAAGGCGTAGCGTAATAAGCCTGAGCAGTCGCGGTATTCCCAATCGCTTGCAGGTGCGGTGTACTGCGCTTCTGCAATAGCTGCAAACCATTCTCGAAACGAGACTTGTTCCGCACTGCTCACAATTTCAAGCCTATCGGGGTAACCATCTGCGTCTGAGTCAGGAGGGCTTAGGGCAAGGCTAGGCAATGAAAAAACGGCAAAGCTAAGGCCTAGATAGAAGCTCGAGCGCAGTTTTTTCCAAGGTTTAACCATAGTTTGTCTAAAAGTATAGATTAGCTTTATTTCCTTTGCTATCAAAATCTAAACTGCAATGAGGATTGAATAATCATCCTCTTTTAAAAGATCAATAGTTAAAAACCTAAAAGAGGACTGATTTCAATCTCCTGCATAAATTGAAATTCAGCCTAAAATGTCCCTTGCGAAAGTACCAACTGAGCAACGACAAGGCTAATAAAAATCGGTATTTATTTTGACTTTTGCAAGAGGCTTAACTATTGATTTAAGAATGCTTTATAGTAGGACTCACCAATTCGTGTAAGACCCATCTCTCCGTTTTAGATGAGGCGCTTCCCAAAGTTTAAGTTTTTTGCCTTGTAACGCAACTTCATTGACATCAATACCTAAACCTGGGGCTTCTGGAACAGGGTAAAAGGCACCTTCTAATTGGGGTCTTTGGGGGAATATTTCGTCATCGTGAAAAACACCTTTTTCACTTGGTGCTTCGCGTGTCTCGAGCCAGCTGAAGTTGGGGACGGAAGCGGCGAGATGCAGGGTTGCTGCGGTACAAATGGGACCAAGCGGATTATGGGGCATCAAATCGATGTAGTGCATTTCTGCTAATGACGCTACCTTAAGCGCTTCGGTAAAGCCACCTACATTGCAAATATCTATGCGAGCAAAGTCGGTAATACCCTGTTCTAAATAGGGCTGAAATGCCCACTTACTGCTAAACTCTTCCCCTATAGCAAAGGGAATAGGCGTCATTTTTCTGAGCGCATGATAGGCATCAGGTGATTCTGCCCGAATAGGTTCTTCTAAAAAGTCTAAGCCAGCAGGTACCAAACGTTGGCAAAATGAAGCGGTTTCTGCAACCGTCAATCTATGGTGATAGTCAATTCCTAAGACAAAATCAAACCCTAGTTTTTCGCGAATGGTATTGATCCACCTAGCGGTTACCCCTATAGATTCACGAGGTTCAAATAGGCTCTCATCTCCCTGATTGTCAAAGATAGGCGTAATACGAATAGCTTGCCAGTTTAACTCGAGCAGCGTAGCAATATCCTCTACCATCTTTTCGCCATTTCCCCCATGAACAGTGGCAAAGCAAGGAACCAGACCGCGTTGTTTGCCGCCGAGTAATTGGTAAACGGGCACCCCTAAGGCTTTACCTAAAATGTCGTAAAGGGCAATGTCAATAGCCGAAATGGCGGCCGTTAAAACACGGCCTCCTTCAAAGTACTGGCTGCGGTAAAGTTCTTGCCAAAGCGCACCTATAGCTCTTGGGTCTTTACCAATGAGAAACTCTTTATAGTGGCTGATTGCTCCAGCAACGGCGAGTTCACGCCCTGAAAGGCCTGATTCACCCCAGCCATATAAGCCTTCATTTGTCTCGACTTTTACGAGGAGTTGATTGCGGTGACCAATCCAGACAGGGTAGGTTTTAATGTCCGTTATTTTCATATAAATCCTCAGTTCTAGGCAAAGCGTGGTCGCCCGTAGGCTTTGGCACAGACTCGAGCCTCTAAAAAAAGGCTCTCGTCCCCAATTTTGGGCTTGCTTTCCTGTATGTCTAAACTATACTCCAGATCTCTAGCGCCGGCACTTAAGGCCTTTTGTTTAGCGCCTTCGAGGGCTTCACGCTTGGCAAACTCGAGCGCTGCTTGAAGCTCGTTAAAGTCCTGGCTACCTGTTAGATGGTGGACTCTAAGCAAATCTTGGGAAACTGCGCTCACCCTAATCTCTTGCTCAACTCTGACAAGGCCCATGACAGCACCTACCGCATTTGCTACATCGGCATGCTCTGGAATAATCGTCTGGGTTTTTAAATACTGACCGACTTCAGGATAATAAATACCTGCCGAAGCTCCCAATCCCAGGAGCGGATAGTTTAGCTCTAAGCGTAGCTTGGTGAGCCTTGAGTGATTTTTTAAGGCACTTTTTATTAACTCATGCCCTGAGCCTGAACTAAAACCATCTGCTTCCAATAGGGTATCAAGCAAGAGGTTGGCAGATTGCTTAATGACTTGTTGGTAAATCCACTTAGCTAAAGAAGGCGCATCTGCAGAGATGGGTTCACCACGTTTATCTCTTTTCTGGGCAAAAAGCTCGCATGCTTTGTGCGCCACTTCAGTGTCCCAAGCTGTATGTAGACCAAGGACATGCGCAGCGTCAGAAGGCGTTAAAGCGGCTAGGCTAAGGTGTTTTTGGGCAACAAGTTTATGGATTAAAACTCGGTCACGACGTCTTTGAATAAGGTTTCTTAGGGGAACGGCCTGGTTGCCAATTGATGAAAATAAGCTCTGCTCTATACTATCAGCTGAACTGGCATGTGGAGAAAGTAAAACAAAATAACCATCATAGTCAGTCTTAAAGTCGGCGTTTAGTTGTTTTTCTAGATCTCTGAGTAAACTCTCTTTATGCTCGAGCGCCAAAAGACTTAAGGGCGTGACCCGTTTTGGCCCCAGAACCAAGTTGGCATCTAAACCTTCAAACTCAACGCTAATTTCACTGTCACCACCTAACCCAAAGGTATGCATATCAACCGCTTTGACCATTGTTCGCCAGCCACCAATTTTTACTCCCTGAGGATTCAAGCGCGGCTGACCTCCATGCAATATGGCAATATCGGTAGTGGTGCCACCAATATCTGCAATAACTGCATTATCCACTTTTGCCAGATAACATGCGCCTACCAGACTCGCAGCTGGACCCGAATAAATCGTTTCAATGGGTCTAACCTTTGCCTCATTGGCAGTAATAAGTGAGCCATCGCCTTTAACAATCATGAGTGGGGCGGAAATTTTAAAGCTTTTCAGTGAGTTTTCAACAGCAGTGATGAAATCGCTCAATAAGCCTATCAATCTGGCATTTAAGACAGTTGTCAAGGCACGTTTGGGTGCATCTAAGTCGGTTGCAAGCTCATGGCTTGA
>JAHEBB010000517.1 GCA_024642575.1 Trueperaceae bacterium
GGAACCTCCATTTCTTACAGTTCGCTCTGGCATGCAACCAAAGATACTCGCATTGCCACCGTGCGAATTGGTTACGCTGATGGCTACCCGAGGCTTTTGACGGGTAAGGCAGAAGTGCTCACTCAGAATCAGCTAAGACCCATTGCTGGTCGGGTGTGCATGGATCAGCTTATGGTGGATGTCGGCAATTTGGATGTGCAAGTTGGGGAGAGAGTTACCCTTTTTGGCCCTGAACTAAGTGCTGAACTGTTAGCAGCGCGTATCGGTACGATTTCCTATGAACTATTAACTTCACTTGCGGCTCGAGTTAAACGTGTGTATTTGGCTTAGCTTGAGTTTGGCTCGAGGCCGTCAAAATAAGCAAGGCTAAGAGCGCTAGTGCCATTACACAAATGCTCAAAATGACAATCAAAACGACAATTGGCCCAATGCTTTCAAAAAGTTGACCGATGAGCCAAGGGGTAAGTATGCCTCCCAAGCTTCCGCCTACAAAGAAAAAGCTGGTGATTCTTCCTGTTACCATCATGCGCTTTTCAGCAAAGGCCAATGCTGTAGGAAAAATAGACGCCATACCAAAGCCTGCAAGTAAGGTTCCTAGCCAGGTAAAAGCTGGAATCTCTCTGAAAATCAGCATAAGACTTAAGCCTATAATGCTAATGATAAAGTCAACTACAAGAATAAGTTTGGGAGCAACTCGAGTGGCAATGGGGATGGCAATTAAGCGACCAAAGGTATAAGCAGCAAAAAACGCTGAGGTGAGGTACGCTGCATTTTTTGCGTCAGCAATGCCTGATTTTAAGGCGTAGCTATAAATCCAACCACTGAAACCTGCTTCGGCGCTGACATAAAACCCAAAAAATAAGACGAGTAAAATAAGCAAGTAAGGTGGGGCAGGTCTAGGCTCGAGCGTTTTATCTTTTTCTGGAGAACTTGGACTAGGCAGTCGGAAAAACCAGATCATAGAGGGAAGGGTTACAACAGCCATAAACCAGTAGGCCCACTCGGTGCCGTTAGAAATATCTAAAGCTCTTGAAATGATCAGCGGTGAAATAAAAGCCCCAATACCAAAACTTAAATGTAAGGCATTCATAAAAGGAGCAACTTTGTCTTTATGTATCCAGATAATTAGGGTATTTGCCCCAACATCTATAATGGCTTGCGTTAAACCAAAGGCAAAGTAAAGACCAATGAGTAGCCAGAGAAAAGGCGCAAACGGCATAAGGATGGCAATACCTGCAATAAATATCAGCGTTACTGCCATGAGCGGGTGACCACGCATGCGGTCAAGTAGGCGACCTGCCAGAAGCGCCCCTGAGAGCCTACCGAGAGAAGCAGCTGAAAAAAGCAAGCTGATTTGCTTAATGCTGCTACCGCTTTGTTCGGCAAGTGAGGGCAGTAAGAGGCCGAGGGAAGGTAGCAAAATCCCTAGCACAATAAAGAGCAGGTAGTAGCTAAACGTGGTCGTAAGTTTAGGTGACATAAATTAGTAAACGCAGGTTAAGCGTTTAAGCTGTATAAACTTAACCTGCGCTTTAAAAAGCTAATGTACTTTGCTAGTTTGAACTTAATTAAATCTGAGTATTGGAAATGAGAAGAGTTTGAAAAAACAAGAGTAAAATGAGATTTTTGAAGGCAGTATATAAAATTTTACACTTAAGCTCATGTAATAATTAAGTAATGAATGTCCGTTAAGCTTAAGCTATGTCTAAGCGTTTGCACGATCTGACGCAAGGCTTACAGTTTCGTATTCTTACTCCCCTATTTTTACTGATGAGCTTTGTAACTATCCTGTTTTTTTATGGCTACTGGTGGCAATACCAGGAAGCTCGGTCTCAAGTTGAAGCTGACCTAAGTCACTTTGTGCAAGGTTTAGCTCACAATCAAGAGGTTAGCTTTACCACTACCCAAAATCTTCTTATCACGCTGTCTCAAGTAGCTGATATACGATCTGATAATTGCAATAGCTTCTTGAATCAGGTTCACCAGCAATATTTTTACCATAGTGCCTTTGGAATTGCAGACCTAGAGGGCAATGTTACCTGTTTTAGTCAACCTTTAAGTAAACCACTTAATGTTAAAGACCGATATTACTTTCAAGAAGCCCTAAAGACTAAGCGTTTTGTGGTAGGTGATTACATCATAGGACGTCCAATGGGAACACCAACCTTGAGCTTTTCCTATCCTATCCTTAATGCTCAAGGCGAAGTTGAAAAAGTATTGTTTACGGGCCTAACTCTAAACTGGCTCAATGAGAGTTTGCAAGATATACCTCTTATGCCAGGTTCAGTTCTAAGCCTCTTAGATAATAAAGGTAACTTACTGGCTCGCCAACCTTCCAATGAACAAGCGATTGGGAAACCAGCTGAAAGTTATTTACTTGATTCGTTACGGGATCAAGAAAGTGCAGTATTTGCCTATCGAACAGAGGATTCCAATGCCAAAGAAGAAAGGTATTTGGTTGCTTTTACAGGCCTAGATACTACCCGAACCCAATTTGTTTTGTATTTACCCGAAAACCTTGCCTTTAGCAAAACTAGAAAAGTATTTTTGGAAATGAGTCTGAGTCTTTTGGTTTTTTGTGGCCTCGTGCTCATTAGTATTTATTTGGTTTTGAATCGATGGGTAATTCAGCCAACAACTACTCTAATCGAGTCAATTCTTGAGATTAGGCAAGGCAAGATAACAGTTCATCCTCAATTGATTTCATTAAAACGAAAAGGAGAACTAGGTCACCTTACGCAGGAGTTCAAAGCCATGACTGAATTCTTGCTTGAACGTAAGCTTGCTGTTGATCTTGCTGAAGCTGAGCTTAAAGCGTCCAATTTGAGATTGCAAGAAGAAAGCCTTAGAGATCCCTTAACCAAGCTCTTTAATCGCCGTTATTTAGAAGAAAGCTTAAGTCGAGAAATTGCCAAGTCACATCGTTCAGGGAGAAATTTAGCAGTGGTTATGATAGATGTCGATTACTTTAAACGCTTTAACGATCAGTTTGGTCATATTGCAGGAGATAGCGTTCTAATAGAAATTGCCAAATTACTTCAGAATAATGTACGTGCTGAAGATATTGCCTGCCGTTTTGGAGGAGAAGAATTCACATTAGTTTTAACGGACATAAGCCAAGAGGCTGTTTTGAAACGCTTGGAAGAAATTAGATATTGTGCTAGTAAACTGAATATAGCTTATCAAGGACAATCGTTGGGCAAGATTACCCTATCGTTAGGCTTGGCTTGTTTAAAGCGTTCTGAAGGTTCTCTAGAATCTGTTATAAATTTAGCTGACAAAGCACTTTATAGAGCCAAAGAGCAAGGTCGTAATCAACTTGTAATAGCTTCTTAGTTGCAGGTTAAGATCTAACCTCAGGGGTTAGCAAAAAGTTGAGCATTATTCCTATCTTATTGACCGCAATAGCATCTAGAGATAACTCAATTCTAAGCCTGACTAAAGGCGATATAGCGCTCGAGCTTAGCCAGCGTTTTACCACTATCTATCAGTGTTTCAGCTTGTTTGACCCCTTCAGCTATGCTTTCAGCTTTACCGACAATGTAAAGAGCCGCACCTGCATTCAACAGGACAATATCGCGTTTGGCACCTTTTATTTCGCCGTTAAAAAGTCGGCGTATAGTGCGAGCGTTTTCTTCGGGAGTGCCGCCTAAAATGTCTTTGAGGTCGTAACGGGCTAGACCCACGTCTTCAGGCTCGAGCTCGTAGGTTTTAACCCCTGAATCGTCAAACTCAGTTATTTTGTTTTCGCCACAAACGCTTAGCTCATCAAGCCCTGAGC